>JALWRY010000187.1 GCA_027080445.1 Thiohalobacter sp.
ATCGCCGAAAGAGATGCAGCAGGTTCGCACCGGGTCGTTCGGGGAGAGTTCCGCCATCATGCCGACGACAGCGCTGGAATCGACACCACCGGACAAAAATGCCCCCAACGGCACCTCGGCCACCATACGGATATCCACGGCCTCCCGGAAACGATGCAACAGTTCCGCTTCCAGATCAGCTTCACTCGAAGTGGCAAGCGGGGTAAAGGGTACATCCCAGTACTCGACCGGCTCGGCGAACGGCGCACCGCAACGCAGGGTCAGGGTATGGCCCGGCGGGAGTTTCCTGACAGAACGAAAGATCGTCTTCGGGTCGGGGACATAGCCAAAGGTAAAATATTCCTCCACCGCCTGCGCGTCGAGTTCACGTTCCAGCAAGGGGTGAACCATCAGCGCCTTGAGTTCCGAGGAAAAAATGACCTGCCCGTTACGCAGCCTGGCGTAGTAAAGCGGTTTTATGCCCAGGCGATCGCGGGCGATAAACAGGGTTTTACGGTTCCGGTCCCAGACGGCGAAGGCAAACATGCCGCGGAAGCGTTGTACGCAGGCTTCACC
Source organism: Thiohalobacter sp. (assembly GCA_027080445.1). Classification (GTDB taxonomy): domain Bacteria; phylum Pseudomonadota; class Gammaproteobacteria; order DSM-19610; family DSM-19610; genus Thiogranum. Next base: position 556 of record JALWRY010000187.1, read on the forward strand.
CCACTCTTCCCAGGCATGGACGATAACCTCCGTATCACAAGCGGTACGGAAGGTATGGCCACAGGCTTTCAGTTCGTCTGAAAGCGCATGGAAATTATAGATTTCGCCGTTATAGGTGACGACGACACTATGGTCTTCATTGAACAGTGGCTGTTGACCACTCGACAGGTCGATAATCGACAAACGCCGATGCCCCAGACCGACCCCGGGTTCTGTGTGTAAACCGCCTTCGTCCGGGCCACGATGAAACTGGGTCTCGTTCATCCGGGACAACAGCGCCCGGTCTATCTCGCTCGGCCCACCGGGGTCAAAAATACCTACAATGCCACACATGTCTGGTATGCCCTTTTTATTTCATGACCTGATCGTAAATCCCGAGATAACCTTCAACCATTGCCTGAAGGCTGAAGTGCTGCTCTGCACGGCGACGCCCGGCCGCGCCATGTTGCCGGGCCAGTGACGCGTCCCTGATATAGCTTTCCAGCGCACTGGCCAGCGCCTCCGCGTCGGCCGGCGGCACCAGCAAGCCGGTCTCATGTTCCACCACCAGTTCCGGGTTCCCTCCAACCCGGGTCGCCACCACCGGGCGTCCACTGGCCATGGCTTCAAGAATGGTATTGGATATCCCTTCACCCAGGGAGGGCAGGACAAAAATATCCAGCGCCCTGAGACATTCCGGCACATCGTGACGATCACCGGGTAGCCATACCTGGTCGGAAAACCCGGCTTCACCCAGCATCCGGATGGCTTGTTCCCGTAGCGGCCCGTCGCCGATCATCACCAGTCGCAGACTTTCACGAGGAACCCCGGGTTTATCCGCCAGCAGCAGGAAGGCCTTTACCAGGTTGAGTGAATCTTTCTCGCCCTGCATGCGCCCTACCGTGCCGATAATGATGGCATCCGGAGTGGAAAAGTTATCGACCGGCAATTTTCCCCTTCCATCAGAAGGTGGGAAAAACGTTCTTGTATCGACACCATTATAGAGTTGCCTGACCTTGCGCGGCGGTATCCCGACCACATCGACCAGCCAGTCCTGCAGGTCCTTCGACAAGGCAATGAATACCGATA
>JALWRY010000188.1 GCA_027080445.1 Thiohalobacter sp.
CAGCAGGCCACTGCGCGGGTGCGCTGGGCGCACCCGCGCAGTGGCCTGCTGGGTCCTGACCAGTTTATTTCACTCGCGGAACGTGCAGGTTTTATCGGCCCGCTGACGGAGCTGGTTCTGACACAGTCCGGGTTGTGTTACCGGTCGGATCTTGAGGGCAGCGATGACCTGCGTATTGCGGTCAACCTGTCACCGATCAGCTTGCGTGACGAGACCTTGCCGGGGCGTATTGAAACCCTGTTGGCCAGGATTGGCTGGTCGTCGCAGTGCCTGGACCTGGAGATTACTGAGAGTGCTATTCTACAGAACCCCAGGCAGGCCAGGGATATCCTGAATGCCCTGAAGTCGCTTGGCATTGGTATTGCGATTGATGATTTTGGTACGGGGTATTCTTCCCTGTCGAATTTGCGGCAGTTGCCGGTGACAGAGTTGAAAATAGACCGCTCCTTCGTGAGCCAGATGATTACCAACAGTAATGACTGCGCGATTGTGTCTGCCACGATCCGCATGGCGCACGATCTGGGGCTGAAAGTGACGGCCGAAGGCGTGGAAAGCCCGGGCGTTGCCGCCCGCCTGATCGATATGGACTGCGATATGATCCAGGGCTATGTGCTGGGTAAGCCCATGCCCTGGGAGGACTTCCTGTCCTGGCGCCGTCGTTTCGAGCAAACCCGTGAAGAAACCAGCGATACGGTTTCGCGACTGGGTCTGATGAACGCCTGACCCTTGCCGGCAGTCGCTCCAGCGGCCGGTCTTCCTGTATGCTGACGCCTGGATGATGGATTACAGGAGTCGCCGAAATGCAGTTACTCAAATTTTGCCTGGTTTCCCTGCTGTTCGTGACGCAGCTGGCCGTGGCGGGTCAAACGGTTTTGATTCGGGAAACCGGGAAAGATCTCGATACCTCTTACGATGTGGTCTATAAGGCATTGGAAGATAATAATTTCTTTGTTGTCTTCGAGCCCAATATCCAGAAAAGTCTTAGTCAATTTTCCGAGCGCTGGGGAAAGGACTACAACCGAAACGGGCTGGAAGGCATTCGTTCCATGGTGTTTTGTAATGCCTGGTACGCCAATGCGGTGAGCAACGCGGACCCGGATATGCTGGCCTTGTGCCCCCTGCACATCACGCTGGTGCAGAAAAAGGGTGTGACACGTATCCTGTTTACGCGGCCAACCGTCATTGCTGCCGACAGCAAGGCGCTGACGGTTGCCCGCGAGATTGAACAGGGCGTTTCAAAAGCACTGGACGAAGCCGTTGCGGAATTGAAACCCTGAGTACGGTACCTGTGCTATTTCTTTTTGCCCGGCAGGGGTAAGGGCTTGAGTTTCAGTTCTTCCTGGGTGGCCTTGATGAACCCGTGTTTGGCATAGATGTTCTGGGCTTCATCGGTACCCAGGAAAGACAGGAAGCGCATTGCATTGTACGGGTTGCGGCCGGCCTTCAGGGCGCCGATAGCGTAAGCGACCTTGTGGCCCATGTTATAGGGCGCCGGGATGTCTACCCCCTCGATGTTGCGGCCGATTTCCTGCTGGTAGGTGATCTCCGTGGTCCAGACGACACCGACATCGGTTTTTCCTTCCAGCAGGCGAATCGGTGTTTCACGGTGATGGCGCGAGGTAAACCAGGTCTTGCCCTTGATGGCCCAGCAACTTTTGCATTTTTTCCCGCCGGTGACTTTCTGGTAGATGCCCAGCTGTTTCAGCATTTCAGAACCATAAAACTTGAATATGCCTTCCGTTAACGGGTTGGGCAGTGTCACAACCACGTCATCCCGCGCCAGGTCCCTGGGGCCCTTGATGTGCTTGGGGTTGCCCTTTAAAACTTCCAGTGCCAGCTTGTTGTGGGTGTAGAACATGTAGTCGTGCATCATATTTTTGGCGTGCAGTTTCTTGAGATGGTTGACGTTGACGCTGGCAAACAGGTCGGGGTTCATGGCCAGTTTCTGGCCGGCAATCGTGCCCTGTTTCAGAATTTGTCCCTTCAGTATCTGGCCCGGCGGGATGGTTTCGACAAACACGCTCCTGATATCCGGGTTGTGTGACTGGAAGGCGCTGATCAGGTCCTGCATGACCATGAACTGGTTGCCTGCCAGGTACATCACCAGGTCAGCCGTATAGGAATCACCTACCTTGCCGTAGTCGATTTCACCATCCGCGTGAAAGGTCCGGTGGTCGTGGCCTTTACCCACATCTTTGGCTGCGAATGCGTTCGTGCTCACCAGGGCGAGCGTACCCATAAACAGGGCCAGGGCCGCCTTGCGGCCAGTGTGAAATGTTGCAAACATGCCTTAATCCTCCAACTACATGAAACGAATCGGGTGTGACAGGCACAGTCTGCTGTACAACATCAATGGGTGTAACTGCGGTGTACCCGAGTTCAACCTGGGGTTAACCCTGGGGTGCCATGACGGGACTTTACGGACTTACCGCCACCACAGCGACAGCGCAGGCAGGTAGGTGACAATACCCAGCCATACCAGCATCAGGGCAAGGAAGGGCAGGGTCGAGCGGAACAGGGTGAGCACCGGTTTTTCAAAGCGCTGACTGGCGATGAACAGGTTGATGCCGACAGGGGGCGTGGAGTAGCCGATTTCCAGGTTGGCGAGAAAGATCACGCCAAGGTGAACCGGGTCGACGCCGAAACGCTGGGCGAGCGGGAGGATCAGCGGCACCACCACGACGGTGGCGGAAAAGATATCCATCATCGCACCCACGGCGAGCAGGAACAGGTTGAGTAACAGCAGGAACTTCAGGCGGGTATCGATGCTGTTTTGCATCCACTCCAGCAGCTGCATGGGGAGTTGCGCGTCGATCAACAGGTTGGTCAGGCCCATGGCGATGCCAAGGATGATCAGGATACTGCCAACCAGCACGGCGGTATCCGCCAGCAGTGGCACCAGCTGTCTGCGTAGTGAAATCGATCGGTGTATGACACTTTCCAGTAGCAGCACATACAGGGCGGTGCAGGCGGCCGCTTCGCTGACGGTGACATAGCCGCCGAAGATGCCCACTACAATCAGCACCGGCAACATGAGGTCACCAAACCCGGTGCGCAGGGCCCTTCGTAGTATCGTCCAGGAAAATGGATGGCGTGGAATGTCAAAACGTGTGCCGACGGCGGCCGCATAGATCCACAGTATGAGCATCAGGACCAGTCCGGGCACCACGCCGGCCAGGAACAGGTCATCGATATTGACACCGGCGACCACGCCATAGAGCAAAATGGCCAGGCTGGGTGGGAACAGCAGGCCCAGTGAACCGGAGGTGGTCAGCAGGCCGAGCGAGAACGGCTCCGGGTACTGGACTTTTCTCAGCACCGGGTAGAGCAGGCCGCCAAGCGCAAGGATGGTGACCCCCGATGCGCCGGAGAACGAGGTGAAAAAGGCACAGGCGGTGATGGCGACGATGGACAGGCCGCCGGGCATCCACCCGAGCAGGGCGTTGAACATCCTGATCAGACGTTGTGGCGCGCCACCGGAAGACAGGATGACACCGGCCAGGGTAAACAGCGGGATGGCAATAAGATTGGGTGAAGCAGCCAGCCGGTTGAGTTCAACGATCAGCAGTGCGCTGTTCAGGTCACTGTGGTGTGCGTAAAGCAGGCTGCCTGCGCCCAGTACCGCGAATAGCGGAAGCCCGAACAGTGCGAGCAGAACAATAGCTGTTACAGCAAATGGCATGCGTCGTCATCCGGTCCGAGCAGGGCAGCAAGCAGGAAGTGCAGGGTCAACAGTATGAAGCCCACCGGCAGGATCAGGCCGAGGAGTGCCTGCCAGCGTTCGTAGTCCTGTGCGTAGGCCCATTCATCGCGCCAGAAACGGATGGCGGCATCCGTGAAGAACAGACAGACCAGTGCGGCCAGTGCGCGCAGTGGGCGATACAGGGTCTTCAGCGCGCTGGCAGACAGCCATGTGCTGGCCACATCAATCTTGATATGCCGGTTCCGGTCTACCGCCAGCGCTGCACCGAAAAAGGTGACGTACAATACCAGGTGGCGTGTCAGCGTGTCAGCCTGGGGGATGCCGGCGTCAAAGGCGTTACGTGCGATAATCTGTACCAGCGCCAGCAACAGGAGCAGCAACAGACTGGCGGCAGCCAGGAAGACTTCCAGTTGCACCAGCCTGTTTTTAAAATCTCTCAGGAACCTCATCAGGTCATGGCTTTGTGGTGCGCGTATCAGGGGGTGGCGACGGGCGTGCGTACCGTTGCCCGGGCATTTCGGTGTTGCTCAAGGAGTTTGCGCGTTTCCTCGAATACGCTGGAGGGAATGTAATTACTGCGAATCAGGCTTGCGGCCGCACGGTCACGCAGCGCCAGTAGCTCGCTATTACTCATGCTGTCATCCGGATCGACAAATGTCAGGCCACGTTTTTTGAGCTGCTCGATGCTGCGGGCGTTATCAATACGTGTCTGGGCAATAAGTGCCTCACCGGTGTGGTAACCGGTTTTACGGAGCAGGGTTTTAAGGTCTTCCGGCAGTCGGTCGAAGAACCGGCGTGTCACAACGAGTGCGCCCATGCCGTTTGTCAGGGGTACACTGTTGATGTATTTCGTTTTGGTGAACCATTGCATGGCGATGGCGCCGAGTGGCGGGGCGTAGACCGTATCGATCAGGCCGGTGGAGAGGCTGGTATAGACATCGACGATAGACAGCGGAACCGGTGATATGCCGCTGGCCTTGAAGAAGGCCTGACCCATGGGATCGCCCTGCCACAGCCATACCCGGCGCGAGCGCATATCGTCCAGGGAACGGATCGGTTTGGTGGAAAACATATGGATGAAGCCGACCTCCATCCAGCCCAGCAGTTCGAAGCCGTTATCGTGGAATCCTTCCCTGAATGCCGGTGTGAAATGATCGCGGACAAAGTCGATTTCATCCACGTTGTGAAACAGGAAGGGCAGTTCGAGCACACGTGCCGGCGAGTACATGTGGCCGATACCATAGCCGGTGAAGGCGCCGCCCTGCAGCTGGTTGAAGCGCATTTTCTTGAGGACGTCCGGCTCGTCGCCCTGTACGCCGCCCGGGTAGAATTTAAACACAAGGCGGCCGTTGCTTCGGGTTTTGACCTCCTGTCCCCAGGTGTCCAGCAGGTTCATCCAGGTGGAACCCGTGGGCGCCAGGGTGGCGAATTTCAGGACATAGTGGGCCGTGGCGGTAGCCGTCAGGGGGAGTAGCGCGATGAGCAGGATCCCAATGCTGATCTTGAATCTGTGTGCCATCAGAACCATTCCTCTTCCTGGCCGAGCAGGTAACGCGCGCGGGTGCGTGAAATCTGGTTGATCAGCGCCATCTCGGGGAACAGGCCGACCGGTGTGTCGACAACATGCTGCAGCAGGCTGTGGAACCGGGCCTTGTCCAGCCGCTGACGCTCCAGGTATTCCGCCTGCAGCACATCAAAAATCAGCAGTCTGCCTTCTGTGACAGCGCGGGCAGCAGAAAAGTTTTTCTCCGCGAGACTGAAATTGCCCCCGAACATGGGGGCGCGACTGCCGTAATAGACCCCGTAGTAGCCATATACGCTGCCGGCGAAGTAGTCGGGTTCCAGCTGTTGTACGCGATGCATCAACCGTTCCGTGCTGGCAAGCTCGGCAATGCGCGCGGGGTCGGTCCGGTTCAGGTCGATTTCCTTGGACCAGCAGGAGGCGGTCCAGAACAGTGCAGGAACGGCGGAGCTGCCCAGCCGGGAAAGGGCATGGTCGATGGCGTCAATGCTGGCGGTTCTCAGGTCAAGATTGACGCCGAGACTTTTCAGTGCGCGGAAACCGTAGTCTGTACCGCGCTGGTAGAGGGCATAGGCACGCGGCCTGTCTTTGAGTTCGGTGAAGCCGAAAGCATAGCCGTACAGGCCCTGTGCCGCATTGGCAAGTAACACCGGGTTTTCCGGGTCTTCGACAATCAGCCCTTCAACAAGTTTGATGTTGGCGGGGATGGCCGCCTCGGCAAGCGTCAGGTCTGTTTCGCGGTTCATGGCGTCGATGGCACCATCCATGATGCTGACCGAGGTGCGGGCAACCATCTGCCCCACGCTGCAGGCGCCCAGCAAGGGCGGGAGCAGGAGGATCAGCAAGTATTTGTGTAGCGTGTTCCCCATGGCAGTTCCTTGATGACGCGCCAGTACCGATGGACTTACGTTAACAGATTTTCCAGCATGACCGTATAGATGTCGGAAAGCTGGTCCAGGGCCTCGACCGCCACGCATTCATTCACCTGGTGAATGGTGGCGTTCACCGGTCCCAGCTCAAGTACCTGCGCGCCGGTCGGGGCAATAAACCGGCCATCCGACGTACCGCCACTGGTGGACAGGCGAGTTTCGGTGTGCATCACCGTATTGATGGCCTGACGGGTGGCTTCAACCAGTTCGCCTGCCGGTGTCAGGAAGGGCTCGCCGGATAAACGCCAGTCGATGTCATAACGTATGCCATGAGGGTCGAGCACGGCATGCACCCGCTCGCGGATCTGCTGTTCGGTCAATTCTGTCGAATAACGCAGGTTGAACCCGGCAGTGAGTTCGCCAGGCACGACATTTTCCGCCCCTGTGCCGGAATGGATGTTGGCAATCTGGAAGCTGGTCGGCGGGAAGTGGTTATTGCCCTGGTCCCATTCGATGGCCGCCAGTTCCGCGAGCACCGGCGCGGCAAGATGGATCGGGTTGATCGCAAGGTGCGGGTAGGCGACGTGTCCCTGTTTGCCGTACACGGTCAGTTTGCCGTTGAGTGAACCGCGTCGGCCGTTCTTTA
>JALWRY010000189.1 GCA_027080445.1 Thiohalobacter sp.
ATTTCCGGCGGCAAGCTGACGGTCAGGGGAGGCGTGTGAACGGCATGCATCAGCAGATCAACCTCTTTCAGCCTGTGTTTCGAAAGCAGCAAAAGGTATTTTCGGCGGTCACGCTGAGCCAGATCATCGGCGCCGTGGCGGTGCTGTTACTGCTGTTGCTTGGCCACGCCCGCTGGACACTGGCGAATATGGATGAAACCGCCAATGACCTGCAGCAGCAATACGACCACCTTCAACAACAGATCGGCGTGCTGGAAAAAGCCCTGCGCACCCCGGATACCGACGCGCTGGACACAGAAATTGAACAACTCCAGGCCCACATCGATGAACGCAACGCACTGTTGACACGCTTCGACGACCTGGCGATCAAAAACCAGAGCGGTTTCCATACCCTGTTCCACGCCCTGGCAGAACAGCACATCAACGGCCTGTGGCTGGAAGGTGTCAGCGCAGACGGTGATACGCACATCGAGATCCGTGGCAGCACCCTGAATGCGCGACTGGTCCCCCGCTACCTGCAACGGTTGGGAAACCAGCCGGGCCTGTCCGGGGCGCCGTTTGAAACCGTCCAGCTGAAACGCGCGGACACACAGCACCCACAGATCGGTTTCGTCCTGCGTAATTTTCACGAGGGTGAAGCATGGGACTGACGTTACGCAATAGACTGCGGCAACTCGCCGACCGTATCGACGCCCTGGAACTGCGTGAGCGAGTGCTGTTGCTTGGCGCCGCATTCGCTGTGCTGTTCTTCAGTATCGACTTGCTGGCACTCAGACCTGTACTGAAATCCCAGCAACTTACCCGCGAACGCATTACCCGGCTGGAAACCCGTCTCGGCGCACTGCGACAGAATGCCCGACTGCTGCAATACCGCAGTGACGCCGACCCGTTACAGGCTAGGCGTGAGCAGCGCGACAAACTCAAGCATGAACTGGCTGCACTGGATACACGTATCGTCGATCAGCTCGGCGCCCTGGTTGAACCGGCACAGGCCACGGAAGTCCTCGAACAGGTGCTGCGCCGACGCCACGGCCTGCGACTGGTTTCGATGGATGCCAACACACGCTCGCTTGACGACCTGGATATTGAAAGTGGTGATGCTACCGGGCTGGGGCGATACCAGATCGACATGGTGCTGGATGGCAACTACCTTGAAGTCCTGGCCTATCTCAATGAACTCGAATCACTGCCATGGAAATTCTTCTGGCAAAAAATTGATTTTCAGAGCACCGGGTATCCGCACGCCACCACACATCTGTCGCTGTACACGCTGGGAGCGGGACATGGCTAGAATCCTGTTTGTCCTGTTCGGGCTAATCATGGCGGGCAACGCCGCCGCACTCCGTGACCCCACCCGGCCTACCGATCCGGCGCTGTACTTCAGTGGCAGTCATAACGACGGCTGGACGCTGCAGTCCATTCTGGTTTCCAGCAACCGCCGGATTGCGATTATCAATGGCAAGCGAGTGCAGGAAGGCGACCGCGTTGGCTCAGCACGTATCGCACGTATCCGAAATTCACACGTCATTATCAAAACCGGGGATCGCACGCTGACGCTGCGCCTGCGGCCCGACAATATGAAGACAAGGCCATGACTATGAACTACCT
>JALWRY010000190.1 GCA_027080445.1 Thiohalobacter sp.
AGATTGGCTACCCGGTGATGCTCAAGGCCACCTCGGGCGGCGGCGGTCGCGGTATCCGGCGTTGCAATAACGAAACCGCGTTGCGTAACAACTACCAGCGCGTACTCTCCGAGGCCACCAAGGCCTTCGGCAGCGCCGATATCTTCCTGGAAAAATGTATCGACCGGCCACGCCACATCGAGGTGCAGATTCTGGCCGATAGTCACGGCAACACCATCCACCTGTTTGAACGTGACTGTTCCATCCAGCGCCGCCACCAGAAACTGATCGAGATTGCGCCTTCTCCCCAGCTCAATGATGAACAGCGCGGGAAGCTGGGTGAGTGGGCGATCAGGGCGGCCGAGGCTGCAGGCTACGAAAACGCCGGAACCGTCGAGTTCCTGATGACGGAAGACGATGAATTCTACTTCATGGAAATGAACACCCGCCTGCAGGTCGAACACACCGTGACCGAAAGTATTACCGGCGTCGATATCGTCGGTGAACAGATCCGTATTGCCGACGGCCAGCCGTTGCGCTTCACCCAGTCGGAAATCAAACGGCGCGGTTACGCCATGCAGTTCCGCATTAACGCGGAAGACCCGAAAAATGATTTTCTGCCCAGTTTCGGGCGCATTACCCGCTACTTTGCACCGGGTGGGCCGGGTGTACGAACCGACGCCGCCATGTACAGCGGCTACACCATACCGCCCTATTACGATTCAATGTGTGCCAAAATCACCGTATGGGCGCTGGAATGGGATGAACTCATTAACCGCGCCAGGCGCGCATTACACGATACCGGCGTGTATGGGGTGAAAACCACTATCCCCTACTACCTTGCGGTACTGGATGCCGCGGAATTCCAGGCGGCGACATTCAACACCAGCTTTGTCGAAGACCACCCGGAACTGGTCAACTACAAGGCCAGCCGCCCGACACGCGAACTCGCCGCCGTGATTGCCGCCACCATTGCCGCCACTGCAGGATACTGACCACGACATGAGCAAGACTTATATCACCGACGTCATACTCCGCGATGCCCACCAGTCGCTGATTGCCACGCGCATGCGCACGGAGGATATGCTGCCGGTTTGCGAAAGACTGGACCGCATCGGTTACTGGTCGCTGGAAGTCTGGGGTGGCGCCACCTTCGACGCCTGCCTGCGCTACCTGAAGGAAGATCCCTGGGAACGCCTGCGCAAACTGCGCGCCGCCTTGCCAAGGACACAGCTGCAAATGCTGTTACGCGGCCAGAACCTGCTTGGCTACCGGCACTACTCCGACGATGTGGTGCGTGCTTTCGTCTCGCGCGCCGCGGAAAACGGCATGGACGTCTTCCGCATCTTCGATGCCCTGAACGATGTACGCAACCTGGAAACCGCCATCAAGGCGACCTGTGATGCCGGCAAGCACGCCCAGGGTACGATCTGCTACACCACCAGCCCTGTACACGGTATCGAGCAGTTCGTCACCATGGCGAAACAACTCCAGGATCTCGGTTGCCAGAGTATTGCCGTCAAGGACATGGCCGGCCTGCTCACACCGATGATCACCGCCGAGCTGTTCGATGCGCTGACAACCGCCGTTTCGCTGCCCGTTCACCTGCACATGCACGCCACGGCCGGCGTTGCCGAAATGTGTCAGCTGAAAGCCATCGAGAATGGCTGCTGTCATATTGATACCGCTATTTCGGCTTTTGCCGGTGGGGCCTCGCACCCCCCGACGGAAAGCATGGTTGCCGCCCTGCACAATACGCCCTGGGAAACCGGCCTGGACCTGAAAGCCCTGCAGGAAATTGGCTTCTACTTCCGCGAAGTGCGTAAAAAATACCACCAGTTCGAAAGTGACATGACCGGGCTGGATACACGGGTACAGGTCTACCAGGTGCCGGGTGGTATGATCTCCAACCTGCATACCCAGTTGCGTGAACAGGGTTCACTGAACCGGATCGAGGAAGTGCTGCTGGAAATCCCGCGCGTTCGCGAGGACCTCGGCTATCCCCCGCTGGTTACACCCACTTCGCAGATCGTCGGCGCACAGGCGGTACTCAACGTGCTGACCGGTGAACGCTATAAAACCATCAGCAACGAAGTCAAACTCTACCTGCAAGGGCGTTACGGACGCGCGCCGGGCAAGGTCAATGCGATGGTCAGGCAACAGGCCATTGGCAACGAGGACGTGATCGATGTGCGGCCCGCCGACCTGCTCGGCGATGAAATGGACCGCCTCCGCGAGGAGACCGCCGACATCGCCAACAGTGAGGAAGACGTACTCACCTGCGCCATGTTCCCGGAACTGGGTCGTGAATTTCTCACCGAGCGCAACGCAAATATCCTGGCGCCGGAACCCCTGGAACCGATCAACAGCGACACCGGTTCACAACCCAGACCCACTGAGTTCAACGTCACCCTGCACGGTGAGACCTACCACATCCAGATTACCGGTACCGGGCACCCCGGCCAGCAGGAACGTCCTTTCTACATGACCGTCGACGGCGTACCCGAGGAAGTCCTGGTCGAAACCCTGTCGGAACTGGAAACCCAGGAAAGCGATACCACCTCCATCAAGGGCAGCAAACGCCCGCGCGCCACCCATCCGGGCGATGTTGCCACCTCCATGCCCGGCACGGTCATCGATGTCCTGGTCAAGGTGGGCGACAGTGTCGAGGCCGGCGACCCGGTGCTGATCACGGAAGCCATGAAAATGGAAACGGAAATCCAGGCGCCGATCCGGGGTGAAGTCAGGGCGGTCTATGTCGCCAAGGGCGATAGTGTCAACCCGGACGAGACACTGATCGAGATCGCTTCCTGAGAGAAGATAAAGATCGACCGGGAACTGCCGATTCCATAACCAGAATAGAGCATACAGGAAGCAAACATTCGTTGTTTGTGCAGGGAAATGCTCTCGGAAAACGAAAAAGTACGGCGCCTGAACGATCACCGGATGAAATGACAGGCGCCTGGGGAATACATCCGGCACATGCCTGATATCACACAAAATATTCTGCTGATCGAGTCATCGGCCACTCAGCGCTACGTGCTCCTGCAGGCGCTACGCGCCGGGGGAGACGAGGTCGATGTGGCAGACAGTTACGCCAGTGGTCTGAAAATGCTTCAGTCGATTGGCGAAAGCACACCCTGCCCGCTGGCCGTCATACTGGGCTGGCCGGCGCACACCGAACCGGATGCCGATGAACTGCTGGTACTGCTGGAGCAGGCGCCGCTCGCCAACATTCCCGCGCTTATCCTGTCCCACGAGCCTGATGCGGCGATAAAACTCTGGGCAAGTCAGCGACCCTGTACCGCCGTGCTCGACTGGGCGGATCGCGATACACTCGACGAAACACTGAAATCCCTTTGCTGCACCACCCCCCTGCCCGCCATATCACAACCGGCCATCGAAAATAACAGGCGGCCCATTCGCCTGCTACTGGTCGATGATTCGCCCAGCGTGCGTTCCTATTACCGTAAGCTGCTTATCAACCACGGTTATGAAGTCGATGTGGCATCCAGTGTAAAGGAAGGTTTCCGGAAAGCGGAACAGGGACAGTACGACATCGCGATAATTGATTATTTCATGCCTGTCGAGAATGGTGATGTCCTGTGTCGCAGGCTTCAGAAGCACGCCGCAACACGGAATATTGTCATTGCCATGCTGACCGGAACCTATCTCGATCAGGTCATCAAGGATTCACTGGATGCCGGTGCGACAGAGTGCATGTTCAAGAACGAGGTCGACGACCTGTTCCTGACCCGCATTTCGGCCATGAGCCGTTCAATCCGCATCAAGAATTCGATTGAAACACAGCGTCAGCGTTTGCAGAGTATTCTTCACTCTGTCGGCGATGGTGTCTATGGCGTGGACAATAGCGGAAGAATCTCATTCATTAACCCTACCGCCTTGCGTATCCTGGGATACGACGATGAATCGGAACTGCTTGGCGAAAGCCCGATGCGACGTTTGCACCACTCCGATGAGCAGGGCCGGAAACTGTCAAAACTGGCCAGCAAGCTGGAACGCACCTATGGGAAACCGGATATCCTGAAAAACTGGGAAACCGTATTCTGGTCGCGCAACAACACCCTTATCCCGGTAGAATGCACGGTATTCCCGATGTACATGAAAGGCCGACAGGAAGGCTCCGTTGTGGCTTTCCAGGACATCTCGGAAAGAAAGGCGTTCGAGGAAAAACTGCGTTGGCAGGCAAGCCATGATGCGCTCACCGAACTGTTCAACAGGTGCTACTTCGAAGAACGCCTTGAAATTGAGTTAGAACGCTTACACAGGAGCGAAGAGGCCAGCGCGCTGCTTTACATTGACCTGGACCGTTTCAAATACATCAACGATACGGCCAGCCATGATGCCGGGGATCAATTGCTGATTCAGGTTGGGCAACGACTGCGTTCCCGGCTACGCAGTACTGATACACTGGCCCGGCTGGGTGGCGACGAATTCGCCGTACTGTTACGTAATATCGACCCCGACATGCTTGCCCGGACGGCTAACGCCTTCCGCAGCGTACTGAGTGAAGGCGGCTTTATGTACCAGGGCCGCAGCTACGATGTACATGGTAGTGTGGGCGCCGCATTGTTTGACCGGCATACGCAATCCCCTGGTGATGTGCTCGCCCACGCCGATATCGCCTGCCACATAGCCAAAAAAGAAGGCGGAAACCACGCGCACATCTATGTCGACAGCAGCGATTTCCGTTCGGAAATGGGACGGGATCTGAACTGGTCAACACGTTTACGCAAAGCGATCGACCAGGACCATTTCGAGCTGTATTTCCAGCCTATCCTGCCCCTGTCGGCGATAGACCTGGATGATCTGCCATCGCAATCCGGTGCGATCTGGGCGCAAATTGCCCGCAATCCCTCACAGATAAAGATGTGCTTTGAAGTGCTGATACGACTGAAAAGCCGTGATGAGCTGATTATGCCCGGCGCTTTTCTACCGACAGCGGAAAGGTTCCATTTAATGCCGGAAATTGATTGTTGGGTGATGCGCCACGCTATTCGCCAGCTTGCCGGCTTCCGCACGATCTGGAAAGATGTCATCTTCTCGGTAAACCTTGCCGGCCAGACCCTGGTAAAGGCAGACCTTGTTGATACGGTCAAGCGCCTGTTGCATGAATACAAGGTCGATCCCTCCAGCCTGTCATTCGAGATCACCGAAACCAGCGCCATCGCAAATATTCCCGCCGCCCAGAAAGTGATTAACGAACTGGGGGCGATAGGCTGCCATTTCTCACTCGATGATTTTGGAACCGGGTTCAGTTCCTTCTCTCACCTCAAACATCTTGCCGTAGACTGTATCAAGATTGATGGAATGTTCGTGCGCGGCATGAGCCATGACCCTACCGATCACGCCATGGTGATATCCATGAATGATATTGCCCACTTCCTGGGTCAGACGACGGTGGCAGAGTTCGTTGAAGACAGGGAAACCCTTCGGATACTGGCTGAAACCGGTGTCGACTATGTGCAGGGCTATTACCTGTCAAGCCCGGTGCCTGAACAGGTGGCGAGATGCGAATCCCCGCAGCAGGATTCGCTGGAACCCTGTCGTGAAGAATAGTGCTGTCCCGGCATAATGGATCCCGGCGCAGGTCGGGATGACGGGGAGCTGTTTCAGTCAGCCGGCGTAATCCGTGTTGTACCCGTCATGTAGGGCTGCAATACCTCGGGAACCACCACTGAACCATCGGCCTGCTGGTAGTTTTCCAGCACCGCCACCAGGGTACGCCCTACCGCCAGGCCCGAGCCGTTAACCGTATGCACCAGTTCAGGCTTTCCCGTTTCCGGGTTACGCCAGCGGGCTTTCATACGCCGCGCCTGGAAGTCCTCGAAGTTACTGCAGGAAGATATCTCCCGGAAGGTTTGCTGACCGGGCAACCAGACTTCAAGATCGTAGGTCTTGGCTGCGGAAAAACCCAGGTCGCCACCACACAACACAACCACACGGTAAGGTAAGCCCAGTTTCTGCAGGATGGTTTCAGCATGCCCGGTGAGTTGTTCCAGGGCCGTGTAGGAATCCTGTGGACGCACCACCTGCACCATTTCAACCTTTTCGAACTGGTGTTGCCGGATCAGCCCGCGGGTGTCCTTGCCGTAGGAGCCGGCCTCGGAACGAAAACACGGCGTGTGCGCCGTCATGCGCAGCGGCATACGGTCGGCTTCGAGGATTTCGTCACGAACCAGGTTGGTCACGGGGACTTCCGCCGTCGGGATCAGGTAGAAAGGGTCATCGCCACGCGTGGCAAAAAGCTCTTCCTCGAATTTCGGCAATTGCCCTGTGCCACGCAGGCTGTCGGCATTCACCAGGTACGGGACGTAGCATTCCTGGTAACCGTGTTCAGCGGTGTGGGTATCGAGCATGAACTGGGTCAGCGCGCGGTGCAGGCGCGCCAGCGGACCACGCAGTACGACAAAGCGTGAGCCCGAAAGTTTGACCGCTGAATCGAACTCCATCCCGCACAGGGCTTCACCGATATCGACGTGATCCTTTACCGTGAAATCAAACTCGGGCAATTCACCCCAGCGCCGCACTTCCAGGTTGTCTTTCTCATCATTGCCTTCCGGCACCGATTCGTGCGGGATATTGGGCACGGACATCAACACGGCATCCAGTTCCTGCTGGACTGTCTCGAGTTCTCGCCGTGCAGCATCGAGTTG
>JALWRY010000191.1 GCA_027080445.1 Thiohalobacter sp.
CCTGCTTGCCGCCGGTAAACGGAACATCGTTACGCATCGCCGGGATCCGGCCAGGGACTGGGAGCGGCCCACCAGACAGGCTGGACCGGCCTGATCGCCAACCTGGTCATGCGTCGCTATCAACGTGACATCCCCATCCGCGGCACAGGCAAGTAACGCGTGATCATCGTACTGATGGGGGTCTCCGGCAACGGCAAGAGTACCGTTGGAAAGTTACTCGCCGAGCGGCTCGACTGGCTGTTCCTGGACGCAGACGATTTCCACCCGCCGCGGAACATCGCCAAAATGGCCAGCGGTATCCCGCTGGATGATGACGATCGCCGACCGTGGCTGGATCGGCTTGCCGAAGTCCTGCAGCAGCACAACCAACAGCGTGAATCCCTCGTGCTGGCCTGCTCTGCCCTGAAACAGCGCTATCGCCAACGCCTTGCCCCTGAACCGGCCAACATCCATTTTGTTCATCTGCAGGGCGACTACGCACTGATCCGCGCACGGCTCGAACAACGCACCGGGCACTTCATGCCGGCGACATTACTGCGCAGCCAGTTTGCCGACCTGGAGCCCTGCCCGGAGGCGCTAACCATCAACATTGACCAACCGCCCGCCGCAATCGTCGAACAGATTGTCACCGGGCTTGGCCTGGACCACACCTTCCACAGCAGCACGCTGGCCGATGGCCTGGCGTTCCCCGAAGCCCCGCGCTGGTATGAGGGTGAACTGTGGTTCACCGATCAGCATGCCAGGCAAGTTATGCGTATGCAAAGCGATGGCGCCTTGACCAAAGTCATCGATACACCGGACCTGCCCGGTGGCCTGGGCTGGTTGCCGGACGGCAGCACACTGGTTGTCATGATGACCGGGCGGCGGGTGTGCCGCATCAAGGCGGGGAAACTCGAAGACTATGCCGACCTGTTCGGGCTCGCCGGCTTTCACTGCAACGATATGCTGGTTGATCGTCAGGGACGCGCCTGGGTAGGCAACTTCGGTTACGACCTGCATGGTGGCGAAGCGATCAAACCTGCCGCGATCATACTGGTTCCACCCGGTGGTTCGCCCCGGGTCGTTGCACAGGACCTGGTGTTTCCAAACGGCATGGCCATCACACCTGACGGCAACACCCTGATCGTCGCCGAAACCTTTGCCGCCCGCATTACCGCGTTTGATATCAGCACGAATGGCCAACTGCTGCATCGACGCGTCTGGGCCGACCTCAAGGGAGCCTACCCTGACGGCCTGTCCCTTGCTGCTGACGGAACCCTGTGGGTGGCTACCCCCAACATCAACCAGGTACTGCACGTACGCGAGGGCGGTGAGCTGCTTGGCCGTGTATTCACCCGGGGGACACCCTACGCCTGCACATCTGACAGCCATAACGAATCACAGCTGTATATCACCAGTTCAGAAACGGATGACCCGGCCGATGCCAGAAACCGCCGCAGTGGCCGTATTGAAGTCGCCTGTATCCGTTAAATACACCAATGGCCAATGGCCATATGACACCAATCAGCGACATGGCTGTTTGTCCAGACCTCTATGCCGTTTGTGACAAGGTCACAGTCAACCTCACCCGCACACCCTAGTCTGCCTATCCCATGACGGGACCGGTACTGAATACCGGGTTCCGAAATCCATAAAACGGAAAAGGGATCCCTATGAAAAACCACCAACCCGAGAAAATCCGGAAACTTCTGCTTATCACCCTCTTTGCCACAGGCCTGTCAGCCTGTGGCGGCGGTTCGGGTGGTTCGACCGGGAATACTACAAGCATCAACCCGGGCGCCAGTGGCGGCGGCACCTCGCTGTCTTCCAACGGATCGGGTAACAAACCGGCCCCGACGACACCCCCGGCACCTGTCTCGCCACCAGCCTCCAGTGGCATACACACCATCACTTTCATGCATTACAACGATTTGCACGCCCACCTCAATCCGCACCCGGACCGTGTTTCCGACGGCCACGGTGGCAGTAAAATCGAAATACGCGGCGGTGTGGCGCGCGCGGCCACATTGATTCAGCGCATTCGCCAGGAAAACCCGGACAGTGTGCTGATGAATATCGGCGATACCTACCACGGTGGCGCAGAAGCCTGGTTCACGCTGGGCAATGCCATTGTGCCGCCGGTCAATGCGCTGGGTATCGATGTCGGCGTACCCGGCAACTGGGACTTCGGCTACAGTGCAACCGTTTTCCGCTTGCGTTATACCGACGCGCCATTTGCCGACATCATGGCGGTAGCCGATCGACTCAGGCCAAAGTTCAACAAGATCATGCGGCCGAATTTCCCCAACCTCGCGGCCAATATGACCTACAAATCAAACGGCGAACTGGTATCGCCGGCTACCCTGATGAAAGACGTCTGACCGCGGAACCCTGGACAGTACTGGACCTGTTCATCGAGGCCATGACCACAGGCGTGACCTTTGACTCCACGCGCAAGGACATCGTCGACCTCAACAGTACGCCCGTGTGGCCGCAGACGGAATATATCCAGCCGATTGACGGTGCGATGTAAGCCACTTGTCCAGGGTTTTACAGATCTGAACGCTCCAGCCCCCGTTTACGGGGGCTTTTTTGTGCAAGGATGAAGGGAACACCCGCTAGACCACCAGCACGGACATCAGGTCATCGACAGACAGCGCATCACTGCGTGCCATAATGACAAAATCGGAATCAGAGCGGGCATCTACGGCGGCACGAATCCGGTCCACCTTGTCCGACAGTGAAACGAGCCTCTTGTGCGGCCGGTGTCCACAGCGTTTTTACGCTACCTGGTCGTCGGCCATTCGCGGCTGGCGGCGTGCAGCCGGATAGCCTACTCGGGCATGAATCGCTGGCCCGGCTCAAATGATAGAAAAATCCGTCATCCCCTGCCTGTTTGCGGCAGGTACAGGGAAATCAGGCCCGCTGCCAATACAAATATTGCTGACCACCATAGGCAACCGGTTAAACCCTGCGTTTGATAGATCCATCCTGAAAGCACTGTACCGGCAAGACGGCCACCCGCATTCGCCATGTAATAAAAGCCGACATTCATGGCAACCTTGTCGTGTTCCGACCAGGCGACGATCAAATAGGAATGAACAGCAGAGTTGAGGGCGAACAGGATACCAAAGGCAATCAAGCCGGTTACCAGCACAACTTGAGGCTGAAAACCGGAATGCAGGGCCATAGCGATGGCTGCCGGAATGATGGCGAGTATGAAAGCCAGGTTTTTAACGGAACCTGCACCGGGGCCCTTCCCATGATGACTTTGGCGGAGAAGTTTCGGCGCACTGGCCTGCACGATGCCATAACCTATCACCCACAGGGCCAGAAAACCGCCGACTTCCATAAAACTCCACTGGAAGACCGAGTAAAGATAAACGGGCAAGGCCACAACAAACCAGACATCGCGGGACCCAAACAGAAAGAACCGCGCTGCTGACAACCAGTTTATGGCAGCCGTATTGGAAAACAGCTGTTTGAATTCTGGCCTGGAAGCCGACTTTCCCAGACCGGCAGGCAAGAGAGCTATAGAGACAATCAACACCATAAACAGTCCTGCCGACAGAATGAACAGCGCACCCCTGAAGTCATACCACTGTAATAACAAGGCACCGATAAAAAACCCCAGGCCTTTAAGTGCATTCTTTGAGCCGGTAAGCACAGCAATCCATTTGAACAGTAATGTTTCACTATTCTGATCCGGCACCAGCATTTTCACACTGGCCTTGGCGGACATTTTGTTGAGATCCTTTGCTATACCGGAAAGCGCCTGCGCCAGCATCACATAGGCAACCGACAACCAGGCGTCAGGAACCATTAACATGGCCAGGGCCACAACCTGCAGCCCCATGCCGATATGCATGGTGAGGTTCAGACCAACATGGGAAGCTATCCAGCCACCGACCAGATTAGTCACAATGCCAAAGAACTCGTAAAACAGGAACAACATGGCGACTTCAAATGGAGAATATCCCAGCAGGTGGAAATACAGCACCACCAGCATACGTATCGCACCGTCTGTCACGGTAAAGGCCCAGTATCCTCCGGTGATCACCAGGTAGTTGCGAAGTGTTTTATCCATTTACAGGTCTTTTGCGATAAAGGCGGCCAGTTCCATCATGCGATTGACATAGCCCCATTCATTGTCATACCAGGCCAGCACCTTCACCTGCGCGTTATCAATCACCATGGTTGATGGCGCATCGACGATGGAAGAACGGGGATCATCTTTATAATCAACTGAAACCAGGGGCCGCGTTTCATACCCCAGTATGCCCTGCAATTCATTGGCAGCAGCCTGTTCAAACAAGGCATTAATTTCTTCAACCGACGTGTTTCGTTGCGCCTCAAAAACAAAATCGGTTAACGAGGCATTGAGTAAAGGCACTCTCACGGCCAACCCGTTCAGATGCCCTTCAAGTTCGGGAAATATCTTCGTGATGGCTTTTGCCGAACCGGTTGAAGTCGGAATTAACGATTCACCACAGGCGCGTGCGCGCCGCAGGTCCTTGTGACCTTTATCGATAATGGTCTGTGTATTCGTGATGTCATGAATGGTCGTCATGCAACCATGACGAATACCGATACCTTCATGCATGACCTTGACAACGGGCGCCAGACAATTGGTCGTACAGGACGCTGCAGTAACAATATGATGTTTCCCGGCATCATATTCATGATGATTGACTCCGTAGACAATATTGATCGCAGGCTCGGACACCGGTGCAGAAACCAGCACTTTTTTAACACCCCGGTCGAAATAGCACTGCAGTGCCGATTCGCTCTTGAATTTTCCGGTGCACTCAATGACCAGCTCTATACCCATCCCTGCCCAGTCGACATCAGCAGGCTTCGCCTGGCTCGAATAAGCCACGCATTTCCTATCAACCAGGATGGCCTCTTTTTCAGGTACTAAAGTACGACCCCAACGGCCATGTACGGAATCGAATTCCAGTAAATGCGCCATTGCCACACTATCGCCGGCAATTTCATTCACCTGCACAATTTCGTAAGCCGGGTTATCCCAACCGGCACGAAAACCCAGTCGTCCCATACGACCCAGACCATTGATGCCGATGCGTACTGGCATGAGAGTCAACTCCTTAATGTGTATTGTTGGAAACGGTTTCTATTACCGGGATATTTTTTGACCGGCCAGCATGTGTTGGCATCGATACTCATCAGCGCGGAATATATTGTTGAACATATATATTGTCAACCATATATATCAGCAGTCAAAGGCCCTTTTTGGGTTGTAAGGGAAAACCAGGGCCAACCGTACCCCAATCGCCCACATGTAACTGCAAACAAGATATGCGCGGAAAACTCCCGCAAAATTCCTGCATGCACTGGTGTTGCTGAAACAAAAGGCGATGGCGGTGGACGTTGTAACCGCATGATATAGAAGTGAAAAATGGCGCGCCCGGAAGGATGGAACCTCCGACCGCCTGGTTCGCAGCCCGTTTAGGTGGGTTATAATTATTTATTAATCAGTTATTTGGGTGCTTTCCCAGCCTATACCGCAGTTGAGTTATCAATCACTTACGGTTCACTGTGCCTTCAAGTTAGCACAAATCCAGCACTGTCCCTGTCACACGATTCTGGTTGTTCCTTTCAGAATTTGTATATATGATCGATATACGATAATGTGTACCGATTATATATACAACAGGAGACTATCTCGATGGCTCAAACCCAAAACCGTGCAGCGCCGATTAATATCCGCGCCCGCACCACACAGCGTAACCTGATCGACAAAGCCGCTGCGATGCTCAACAAGAATCGCTCGGACTTCATGCTGGAGGCCGCCTGCCGTGAGGCCGAAAATGTCCTGCTCGACCAGCGGCTCTTTTTGGCGGACGACAAGGCCTGGCAGGCATTCGAGTCACTCATCAACGCGCCGGTCAAAGACAACCCCGCGCTGCGCCAACTGTTACATGACAAGGCGCCATGGGAAAAATAACGGCGCCGGCGCCGATTACCGAGGCTCACCGCATTGAATCGTTCTCATGCGGTGTCCCGGTACTGGATGAATGGCTTAAACGGCGTGCGCTCAGGAATGAAGTTTCCGGTGCATCCCGTACCTTTGTCATTTGCCAGGATAAGCAGGTCGTCGGTTATTACACGCTGGCGAGTGGCGGCATCGAACATCACGATGCGCCAGGGAAAGTACGCCGTAATATGCCGAGCCCGATACCCGTCATGGTGCTTGGAAGGCTCGCCGTCGATCAACGCTGGCAACAGGCAGGCCTGGGTCGGGGTCTGCTGAAAGATGCCCTGTTGCGCACCCTGTCGGTGTCGAAACAGGCAGGCATCCGGGCGTTACTGGTGCATACCCTCTCGGAAGAGACAAAACGCTTCTACACCCGAAACGGGTTTATCGAATCTCCGCTCGACCCCATGACCTTGATGATTGCATTGCAAGATGCAGCACGCTACCTGTAAGGACACGCCCATATAAAACTGTTGAACCCCATCGTCATCGAACCCCTGAAAAGGAGGTAGAATGTGGTACTGATGATCTTGACAGCAAATTCAGTAACTTCTGCACAGATTCATCGCCCGCAACCTGTTACATTCTGACCTCAATCGCCTTGCACAGGAAACGCATATACGCATCCGCTGCATGGAACCGCTGACACACGGTATCGATAAAACCCGGA
>JALWRY010000192.1 GCA_027080445.1 Thiohalobacter sp.
TCCTTGACCGGTGCATCCTTGACCGGCGCATCCGCAGCCGGACGTGGCTTCTCTTCACGATCGTCGGAACGCTTGACCAGCAGCGACGGGTCCGTCACGGCTTCCTTGCGCACGATGATCAGGTTACGCAGCACGGCGTCGTTGAAGCGGAAAGCGCTTTCCAGCTCTTTCAACGCTTCGGTGCCACACTCAATATTCATCAGCACATAGTGGGCCTTGGCCAGTTTCTGGATGGGATAGGCAAGCTGGCGGCGACCCCAGTCTTCCAGGCGGTGAATCTTGCCGCCACTGGATTCGATGGTCGAGCGGTAACGTTCGATCATCGCGGGCACCTGCTCGCTCTGGTCCGGATGGACCAGGAACACAATTTCATAATGACGCATGTAATGCTCCTTACGGATTATCAGCCTTCCGCCTTATGCGAAAAGCAAGGAGAATGCGCTAAGCGCGCAAAAACGGGAGCATTCTACGTGAAACCCACATAACCCGCAAATTTTAAAGCAACCGATTTTAAAGGGGTCAGTACCCTTTAATTTTTTAAAAATTAAAGGGTACTGACCCCTTTAAAATCGGGGCGTTGGCGTTTGGCTTCGAACAGGCAGATACCGGTGGCAACTGAGACGTTGAGACTGCTCACTGAGCCGGCCAGCGGGATGGACAGCAGGCCATCACAGTGTTCACGGGTCAGACGCCGCAAGCCTTTGCCCTCACCGCCCAGCACCAGCGCCAGTGGGCCACACAGGTCGGTATCGTAGAGTGAGGTTTCCGCTTCGCCGGCTGCGCCGTAGATCCATACACCCGCATCGCGCAGGGCGCGCAGGGTACGCGCCAGGTTGGTTACCCGTACAACTGGCAGGGTTTCAGCGGCGCCACAGGCCACTTTGCGTACCGTAGCATTCAGCGGGGCGGACTTGTCCTTCGGGATAATCACTACATCGACACCCGCCGCATCGGCGCTGCGCAGGCAGGCACCGAGGTTATGCGGGTCCTGCACGCTGTCCAGGACAAGGATAAACGGCGGGTGCCCCAAGGCTTCGACAAAGGCCGGCAAATCCTGCTCGCCGAGACTCGGCGCACCACCGGTTTCCGCCAGTACGCCCTGGTGACTGACGCCGGGCACACATTCGTCAAGTTCCTGGCGGGCAACGCGCCGCACCGGGACATTCGCCTTGTCTGCCAGCTGCAGTATTTCGTCGATACGCGCATCGTGGCGGGTTTCCAGCACCCGCAGCAGGGAAACGCGGGCGGGACTGCGCTGCAACAGGCTGCACACTGCATGCAGACCGAAAACCCGTTCGGTTCGCTTCATAAACGCGTCAGGTTATGGGGCGAATCAGAATCTCGACACGCCGGTTTAACTGACGACCCGCCGCTGTAGCATTCGTCGCACGAGGCTGGGTTTCACCACGCCCGACAGCTTCCAGCCGCGCACGCGCGACCCCATGATCACTCAGGTAATTCACCACGCTCTGCGCACGACGCTCGGAAAGCACCTGGTTATAGGCATCGGAACCCACATTATCGGTGTGTCCAATGACGGTCACCCGGGTTTTCGGGTAGCGCACCAGGATATCTGCCACCTTGTTCAGCGTGGGCAAAAATGCCGGCTTCAGGCTGGCGCTGTTAAAGTCGAACGACACCTCGCTGGACACATCGATCTTGAGACTCTCATCCTGTAAACGCTGGATCTCAAGGTCATTGCGGCGCTGCTCATCGGCAAGTTGCGCTTCAAATTCCTGTGGCTGCCTGTCCATATAATTACCCGTGGCGCCACCGGCGATACCACCGAGCACCGCACCCGCCACGGCGCCTTTGCTGTCTCCGCTGACTGCCCTTCCGATCACAGCGCCGGCTATCGCGCCGACAGCGGCGCCGGTCTTGGCCCGACGGTTGGGGTCGTCAGTCGCACAGGCGGCCAGCGTCAATACCAGCACTGCAATGAAGGTATTACGAATCTGCTGCATTTTTCTTACTCCTGTTCGGGTTACGTGATCTACGACCGCCCCGCCGGCGCTTTGGTTTCCGTTTTTCCGTCTGTCCGTCCTTGTCATCTGGCGCGGCGGAGGTTTCCGGCTTGTCAGCCGGTTTTTTTGCCTTGCGCTTGTTCTTGCGCTTGCGTTTCGATTCAGGCTTGCTACGTGGCTTGTCATCACCTTCCGGCTTGCCTGGCAGTTCAAAATCCATCTTGCGTTCATCAAGGTCAACGCGTACTACCCGCACCCGCACCTCGTCACCAAGACGGTAGGTGTTGCCTGTGCGCTCACCACGCAATCGATGACCGGCCGGGTCGAAATGGTAATAATCATTGTGTAGTGCTGTGATGTGTACCAGCCCTTCTACATAAATGTCCTTCAGTTCGACAAAAATACCGAACGAGGTGACGCTGCTGACAATACCGTCATACTCCATGCCAACCTTGTCGAGCATGTATTCACACTTCAGCCAGTCAACCGCGTCCCGCGTTGCGTCGTCAGCACGCCGCTCGGTCGTGGAGCAATGTTCGCCAATCGCCGCCATCTCAGCTTCGGTATAACTGAACGACTCGGCACTGTTGACCTTGCCGGATTTCCGGCCCTGTTTCCTGTAACGCGCTTCGGTGCGTAAATGGTGACGAATGGCGCGATGCACCAGCAAGTCCGGGTAACGGCGTATCGGTGAAGTGAAGTGCAGGTATTCACTCTGCGCCAGGCCGAAGTGGCCGATATTCTCCGGGCTGTAACGCGCCTGTGACAACGATCGCAGCATGACTGTCTGAATCAAATGGGCATCCGGGCGTTTCTGGATGTTCTTCAGCAGCCGGGAAAATTCTGCCGCAGGCGGCTTGTCGCCGCCATCGAGCGACAGGCCAAGCTCGGAAAGAAACTCGCGCAGGTCCGCCAGCTTGTTGGCCTGCGGTCCTTCGTGCACCCGGTACAGGGTCGGCAGTTTGTGGCGATTGAGAAAACGCGCGCTGCAGACATTGGCCGTAATCATGCACTCTTCGATGATCTTGTGTGCATCATTGCGCACTACCGGCACAATCTTTTCGATCTTGCGATCTTCGCCAAACACAATGCGCGTTTCCGTGGTGTCGAAGTCAATCGCGCCGCGTTTCTCGCGCTGCTTGCGCAACACCTTGTACAGGCGATACAACTCTTCCAGCGGCTTGATCAAGGGCTTGTACTTCGCGCGTACCCCGGGGTCCCTGTCGACCAGCATGGCGGCCACTTCGTCGTAGGTCAGGCGCGCATGCGAACGCATCAGACCTTCCATGAAACGTGAACGAGTCACCTTGCCCTCGGCATCGATGTACATCTCGCACACCATGCACAGACGATCGACATCGGGGTTCAGCGAACACAGGCCATTGGAAAGCACTTCCGGCAACATCGGGATAACGCGCTCGGGGAAGTACACCGAGTTACCGCGCTGTTCCGCCTCGACATCCAGCGCCGTGCCTTTCCTGACGTAGTGCGATACGTCGGCAATCGCCACCAGCAGGCGCCAGCCCTTGGGCGTCTTGCCACAAAAAACGGCGTCATCAAAATCGCGTGAATCGGCACCGTCTATGGTGACTAACGGTGTATCGCGCAGGTCGACCCGGCCACGTTTGGCAGCCGGCGACACGGTGTCAGACAGGTCCTGGATTTCATCTTC
The DNA here is from genome assembly GCA_027080445.1 of Thiohalobacter sp. Classification (GTDB taxonomy): domain Bacteria; phylum Pseudomonadota; class Gammaproteobacteria; order DSM-19610; family DSM-19610; genus Thiogranum. Next base: position 3,637 of record JALWRY010000192.1, read on the forward strand.
TACTGCATCCGGCCACTCCAGTGGCAGTTCGTGTGCGCGGATCGCCACGTCGATTTCCATACCCGGCGCCATGTGATCGCCGATCACTTCCACCACGCGCCCGACCGGCCCGGAACGCTTACTCGGCTGCTCGACAATTTCCACCGTCACAAACTGGCCGTGACGCGCACCGCCAACCTGGTCCGGTGGCACACGGATATCCTGTGTCAGGCGTTTGTGGTCAGGCGCCACGTAGCTGATGCCATTCTCGAAATAGATCCGCCCGACCACGCGATGAGTGCAACGTTCCAGCACCTCGACGATAGCGCCTTCCCGGCGACCTCGCCGGTCTATGCCGGTAACACGCGCCACCACGCGGTCGCGATGCATCACACCGCGCATCTGCCGTGGCGACAGGAACAGGTCATCACCGCCCTCTTCCGGCACCAGAAAACCGAAACCGTCGGGATGCGCAATGATGCGCCCGCGCACCATGTCCATTTTATTGACCAGGCCGTAACCGCCCTTGCGGTTGCATAACAGCTGACCATCGCGCTCCATGGCGCGCAGTCGCCGCCGTAACGCCTCCAGGTCTTCATCGCCGGACAGGCCGAAAGCCTCGGCGATTTCCTCACGCGTCATCAGCCGCCCGGCCTCTTCGAGACGGGACATAATGAACTCGCGACTGGGAATCGGGCTGCTGTATTTAGCCGCTTCGCGCTCGGCGAAAGGGTCTTGGGGGGATGATTTACTACGTTGACGTCGTTTTTTCATGGCGGCATGCTAACCACTTTGACCGACAAAGGAAAATCTGTGCGCAATAAGGGTACGGCGGCAGCGCCATTGACAACCCCGATAACGGGCGGTAAAGTGCGCCGCTCGCGAGATTCGCGGCCCACCGATATACCTCTATGCCGAGGTGGTGAAATTGGTAGACACGCTAGCTTCAGGTGCTAGTGGGGGCAACCCCGTGGAGGTTCAAGTCCTCTCCTCGGCACCATTTTTATAGACTATCACAGACCACCAAAAACCACGGAAGACACTGTATTTACAGTGTTTTTCTTCGCCCCAATTTTCTATTTCGTTGTCGCTCATTGTCCACGATTGTCCCAGAAATGGAGCACGAGTGGAGTGTGGATGGAGCGCGTTTCGGTGTTTTTCTCTTCCAGGGTTTGCACGTTCACTGTTCATGATGGGTTCGCAATCATCTCGTTAACCGACAAAGAATGTGCCTGTATCCTTGGCTGTAAAACCTGTCGAACAAACGGCATTGACACACTCTCTCTCGACGCGACGAGTTGCCGAATCTGATCGGATACCTCATCGATTTTATTCAACCGGGACGCCGCATCCATCGCCCGGACGACGTACGCCGAGTCATAAATCTCACCTCAGCGGTCACCGACCGACCCGGGGTAATCGACACCATCATCGACTATCGCCTGCCAGAGCTGGTCGAGCCATTGATTGCGCGTTTTGTCGTCGGCAGGTGCCACGATGATGACCGGGATCAATGCTTCCAGCGTCTTATACACCGCTGAACCCAGGGCGCCACTGGACGTGTCGATGTATTGCAGCGCCGGCCAAAGCTTTTCCATCAGACGGATCGCGCCCTCCGCCCCGAGAACCGGATCTTTCTTGGCTACCTTTATTTATATCGGTAACGGCTTCGCGAAGGCGCTGGCTTGCCAGCCGGGCGCCTTCCAGCTATAGGCGCCGGTTCGAAAGCGTACGGGGAAGGTCCATTTGTGTTTTATCTCTCCGGAATCACACATAAGGCATGTTCAATGGTATCAAAAAGCCGTTGCTTACTTACCCCCAGCTTTGACACAACAGCCATTCCTGACATTACGATTGTGAAATGATCGGCTAATTGCTCTATCTTAGTGCCTTGCGGCAAATGTCTTCGTATCAACTCTACCTCAAGCCTTTCTCGCAACAGACCGAAGGATGACTGGTTTACTGTCTCACCAATAGCCGCGATCACGCGCGACGGCAGCGCTGCTGTATCACAAGCCACAGCAGTGGTCACTACCATACAACCACCCGGTAGTTCAGGAGATGTCAGCATAGTCGCAACGGATCGCAAGAAACGCCGCAATGCAGTTTTCAAATCCGGCTCCGCAGCCAAGGCCCTGGCATGTTTGAACAACTGTTGCTCACGGTAACGCTTTAGTGCCGCGAGATAAATTTGCTCTTTATTGCCGAATGCCGCATAGAGACTGGGTTTGCTGATGCCCATGGCCTGAGTTAGTTCGGCGAGCGAAGCGCCTTGATAACCCTTGCGCCAGAACACAGCCAACGCAGTATCAAGTGCTTTTTCCTCATCAAATGTTCGGGGCCTACCACGCTCCACTGGCTTACCTTTACTTTCAAACTGGATAGCGACCTTGATTATTATACCGTTTGGTATATTATATACCAAACGGTACATATATAAATCAGGGGCGGCACTCTCCCGACATCACACAATCCGCTAAGAGGAGAAGAAAATGTCTGAACAAAAAAAACACACACTGATCACGGGCGCTACAGGTTTCCTGGGAGGGAACATTCTTAAGGCATTATCTACTCATCCATCGATCGAATGCATTGCCGCCTGCAGAAATCCGGAGAAGCTATCTGATAGCTTCTCCGGTGAGATTCGAGTCGGGAACCTGACAGATCCTCAATACCGACGTGAGGTCGTCAGGAATATCGATGTAATCTGCCATGCAGGTACATGGGCCTCTATGTGGAGCCACAGAAAACTGGAGCAAGAACGATTCTTCGAACCCACCCTAGACTTGATCGACCAAGCGATCAGTCAGAATGTTAAGCGCTTCCTGATGCCCAGCACGGTTGCCATCGGCGAAGTCACAAGAAAACACACCCCGCACAATGATTCCTCACCTAAGAAGCAAACCGGCTTTTGGCCCCATCTGGATTATCTGATCGAAGTCGACGACTACATGCGTGAAAACAG
>JALWRY010000193.1:0-335 GCA_027080445.1 Thiohalobacter sp.
CGATGCGCTCGCGCCAGGCGCGGTAGGCCGAGTCGCCCTGATCAGCCAGCACCCCCTCGGCACGCCGGAAATAGGGCTGCAGGAAGCCGACGATGTCGGGCGGCAGCAGCCGTGTTGCATGCTCCTCCATCACCTTCAGGGCGAGGGCGGCGCGCGGCGCCATCACCGGCATGCCCTGCTCCTCGGCCTCCCGCTCCCAGGACCAGCCGTGCGGCCTGCTGCGGTCGTCGCACACCAGGGGAAAGACGGCGGAGAGCTTCTCCAGGTCGCGCTGCACGGTCCGCTGGGTCGTCTCGAAGCCCAGCTCCGCCAGCTGCCTGCGCAGGGTGCCGGTG
>JALWRY010000193.1:345-6567 GCA_027080445.1 Thiohalobacter sp.
CAATCCGGCGCGGCGCACGCGGGATCATCTGAAGCATGCGGATCTGGCGAAGGGTGGTGTTGGACATGGGCGGATGGCGGTTTGCGCGAGGAAATCCTGCTCGCAGGATGCGACAGAAAATGTCGCAAATCAAGGGCAGACTGGCCCAAGATACTCGCGACAGAGCGAACACGGGCGTATCATCCTGCCCGCAGCCATCGCCAGGAACTATCGACCGGCCCGGAGAACACGCATGTTCACGCACGACAGACTGAAAGACCGCCACCGCGAGATCCGCGACGGACTGCCGCAGGCGGTCTCGCTGCGCATCCACCGGCAAGGCAAACCGGATGCCGCAGAGCATTGCATCGATCGCCGTTCGATGGGGGCCCACGATCTGAAACAAGGTTGATGAATGTCGATTGATGCACTGCAACACAAGAAGGAACAAGCGGAAAAACAATCCATGTCGAATAGCCTGCAATCTCAACCGGATCAACAACAACACGAATCGACCGACCAAACACCCAACTTGTGCCCATCCGATCGCAATGGCCGGGTTGTCAAGGTTCGGGATCTGATTACCGCCGCTGGCCTCTCCATCCCTGAGTACCAACGCCCCTATAAATGGACCGTTGAGAACGTCGCGACCCTGCTCAACGATGTAAAGCAGGCGTGCCGCGAAAATAAATCCGCCTACCGTCTGGGTACGGTGGTCTTTCACCGGGAAGGTCGCTCTCTACATATCGTCGATGGACAGCAGCGCATTGTCACCCTATTGCTGATTGCCAAGGTGATGAGCGCTGTTTCTGGCTCCCTTGACAAGGCTCAGGTGAAAGAAGTGATGCAAGGGATCCAGCTCACTGGCGGGATTTCAGCGAACAATGTTGCCAACAATCTCCGACTGATCAGACAGCGGCTGGTGGAGAATGGTGACTTTCCCGAAGATGCACAGAAATATCTTCTCGATAAATGTGAGCTGGTGGTCTTTTGTCTCAACAAAATCTCCGAGGCCTTCCAGTTTTTCGATTCACAGAACGCCCGTGGCCGCCCCTTGGAGCCCCATGACCTGCTGAAGGCCTATCACCTGCGTGCATTCCAGGAGAGCGATTCCGAAACCAAGAAAAAGGCAGTAGAGAACTGGGAAAAGGTCCCGACAGAGGATCTGGCGAGGCTGTTCTCCGATTACCTCTATCCCATCCGAAGCTGGTGCCGCGGGCTACCCGTGGGGCAATTCTCCAAGGACCACATCCATCTGTTCAAGGGGATCGATCCCGAAAAGAACGACTATCCATTGGGCCACCCGTACCAGATTATCGAGAACCACCTGAACTTTTTGGAACGTTGTCTGCACATCACGGGCAACACCGTTGAATACCCCTTCCAGCTCGATCAGCCGATCATCAACGGAAGGCGCTTTTTCGAGATGGTCGACCATTACTACGAGAAATTCGAGCCCCTCAGCCAGGGGGGAAAATGGGCTTCTATCATGGATCGCGGCAATGGATGGGCTAAAGAGATTCTCGACAGACTGGATGATTACGAAGGACGGAGAAGAACCGGCGACCGCTATGTTCGCCAGATGTTCGATTGCCTATTGCTCTACTATCTCGACAAATTCGGGGAACAGGAGCTCGACGACGCGGTTCGCAAAATCTTTCTCTGGGCCTACAGCGTTCGACTGAGGCAGCAAAGAGTTCAATTCTCCACTATGGAGCGCCATGCGCGAGAGGAACACAATCTCTTTCAGCGCTTGCGTGACGCCGTTACGCCGGATGCCTTATTGGCCTACAACCGGCTAAAGCCGATAAAAGCGGCAGAGATTCAATCCACAAAGACCGAAGACATCAAAACCCTGATGCGCAAGCTGGGCCACGTCGTCGAAAAATAGAAAGGTGGAAACCATGAGTAAAGATAGCGTGACAAGCTTGACGATCGGGCAGCTGTTGAGCCTGTCTGATGGCACGGGCTACCGGATCCCCATCTATCAGCGTAATTATGCCTGGGGCGAACCGGAAATCGAGCAGCTGGTTCGCGACTTGGCCGACAATGCTAATAAAGGAGCTGGCGGACACTATTATCTTGGCACGCTCGTGGTCCATAGCAACACGGAAAACGAGCCTTATGATGTCATCGATGGCCAACAGCGCCTGACTACACTCTTCCTCATTGCATCGACCCTGAAACGAAAAACGGGGAATACTCAGGCCATGCCAACGAAAGGAATACTGACCTTCGAATGCCGGGAAAAGGCCAACCAGACACTTCAGGCCATTCGGGAGGGACACAAAGAGAACGCCGAAAATCGGGATACCGGGATACGAGCGGGCTACCAGACGATAGAAGGCCATTTGTGTCATTGGCTGAACGATGCGGGTTGCGACCCGGATGATTTTTGCAAATACCTCATGGATTCGACCGTGATTCTGCGCGTCGAGGTGCCTAAGGACGCCGATCTCAACCGGTATTTCGAGGTCATGAACACCCGGGGCGAACAACTGGAAAAACACGAGGTGCTGAAGGCCCGCCTATTGAACGCTTGCGACGAGAAAAAGCGGCACGGATTGAGCAGGATCTGGGACGCCTGCGCGGAGATGGATCGTTACGTCCAACTGGCGTTCACTCCGGAAGAAAGAGACGCCTTGTTTGGCGCGGACTGGCATACCTTTTCGCATGAAAAGCTGGATGAACTTGTTTCTCCATTGACTAACGGCGAATGTACGCAAGGAACAAACGCAGACCGGCCCAACCTGTGGGATTTGGCAGAGGGAAAAGCTGAAGGCGCTTCCAATAAGGAGAAACGGGACAAGCAAGACAGCGGTCGTTTCCGCGCCATCATCGATTTCCCCAATTTCCTGCTCCAGGTGCTGTGCGTCTTCGTCAGAAAAAAAGAAGAATTGCCCGATGACGGACTCCCATTGAATGACAAGTCGCTTATCGAGACGTTCGACCAGTATATCCTTGAGAAAGAGGATTCGGCGCAGCGTGTGAAGGATTTTTTCTATCACCTTCTGAAATGCAGGTTCCTCTTCGACCAGTATGTGATCAAACGCGAAGGGGATGTTCAGGAAGGGGAATGGCGGCTATACAGGGGCCACAAGGAGAAAAGTGGCCTTGGGTACAAAAAAGTCTTTTCAGAGGATCAGGGTAATGATGTCAATCGCCAGATCCTGATGCTGCAATCGGCCTTTCAGGTCTCGTCGCCATCGCATAGCTACAAATACTGGCTGCACGCGGCGATGGTGTGGCTGGAGGACAGAAAGGCGGAAAAAGGCCCTATTCAGGGCACAGAATACCTAGAATACCTCGAGTCAGTCGCCGTTTCTTTCGTCTTCGATCGTTATCTGAAAAGAGAGAAGCCACTGGATTACAAGAAGATCATCCATGATAACAAGGGTGTCTGCCAGACGGGCGAGCTGACTGTGGACCGGGGTATGCTGCGTTACGGAGAAATCCGCAACAACCTGATCTTCAATTGGTTGGATTATCTGCTCTATTTGAGAGATAAGGAATCGGACACGAAGATCAAACAGTTCCGATTCAAGTACCGCAGCTCCGTGGAGCACTATTACCCGCAAAACCCGATAGGTGAACAACAACTGAGCGAAGATTGCCTGCACGATTTTGGCAATCTGTGCCTGATCAGCCATAGCAAGAATGCCAAGCTCAGCAACTATTCCCCGGAAGCCAAAATGGAACATTATGGCAAGCAGTCTGACATAGACAGCATCAAGCAGTACTTGATGATGAAAAAAACCAAAGCAAAAGGATGGGGGCAGGAGCAGATCAAGTCCCATTACGACGAGATGAAAGAGGTGCTGGAGACGGAATCGGGCAAGATCAGGCGCCGCCAGGCGCAGAACTCTGCCTCCGGTGGCGGGTCGTGAATCGCTGCCAGCCCGACCGGACCAGCACGGGCGTATCATCCTGCCCGCAGCCATCGCCAGGAACCATCGACCGGCCCGGAGAACACGCATGTTCACGCACGACAGACTGAAAGACCGCCACCGCGAGATCCGCGACGAACTGCCGCAGGCGGTCTCGCTGCGCACCCACCGGGCCCTGAGCTGGCTGCGGCGCGCCGACGCGGAGCAGGCGGATGCCGATGCCCGCTTCATCTTTCTGTGGATCGCCTTCAATGCCGCCTATGCCAACGAGATCCACGACCGGGCCAGCTTCGGCGAGCGGCGCCTGCTGACCGCTTTTCTGCAGCACCTGACCGAGGTGGACGGGGAGCAATTGCTCTATCGGACCGTCTGGGAACAGTTTCCGCGCGCGATCCGCCTGCTGATCGACAACCGCTACGTGTTCCAGCCCTTCTGGGACTACAAGAACGGCCGGCTGGACGAGGCGGAATTGCAGCAGCGCTTCCAGGCCAGCAAGGAGGCCGCCTACCGCGCCCTGGGGCGCATGGACACCAAGAAGGTCCTGGCCATCGTGTTCGGCCGCCTGTACGTGCTGCGCAACCAGTTGGTCCACGGGGGCGCCACCTGGAACAGCAAGGTCAACCGGGACCAGCTGCGCGACGGGGTGGACATCATGGCCCGCCTGGTGCCGATCATCATCTATCTCATGATGCAGCATCCCAAGCGTTTTATCGGCGAGCCCTGTTATCCGGTAGTCGACTGACGGGAAGGCTCCAATTGCGTTGCTACCGACTATGCATAGTACTGTCGGATCGATTTCGGCAACATCTTGGGTCCGTCTCGCTCGGGAGAATAGCCCCTTCTTCGGCCACCGCCCTCTGTCAGGGTAGAGGTCACCCCACCAATGTGGGGTTCTAATTGAAAACGAGAGAGGGCGAATCGAGGAGAACATGCGTTATTCTGCTGAGCGCAAAGAGGCGGTGCTGAAGAAGATGCTGCCACCGAACAACCGAAGCATCCGCGAGATTGCCGAGGACGAAGGGAGAAAACCAAATCCTCCCGGCCAATGCCTGCGCCAGCTACATCTGTGTCACTCATTTTCGAGCGGAGCGACCTCCAGGCCCGGATACGAGATCCGCTGCATGGCCTGAAGCAGCCGCTGCACCGAAAAGCTGCCGCCATACCGCCGCCCCATCTTGTGGGGGTTGCTATGCCCCATAAGGGCATCGGCTATCTCTTCGTCCAACCCAGCCTCACGGCAGGCATCGCGGAAGGTGTGGCGAAAGCTGTGGAACACCTTGCGCTTGTCTGTGATGCCAAGCTCCTTGCGCAGGAAGCGCATGAAGGACTTCGAAAACCCGGCCGACCATTTGCCGAAGCGGTCGGGGTGGAGGTCGGGGAACAGGCGCTCGGCCCCCTGGTTCCGGATGCGTTCCACATACCGCAGGAAGCCTGCCTCGATCACCTTCGGATGGATCGGCAGGCGGCGCCGCGATGCGGTGTTCTTGAGCCGCTTGGCGGTACCCTGTTCGCCCGGCATGTCGTCGATCACCAGGCACCAGACGTCGTCGATGCATTGGATGTCGGTCACAAGCAGTTGGGCAAGTTTTTCCACACGACAGCCCTGATAGAGCGCAAGGAGCGGGATCCAGCGGCCCGCATCGCGCACGCCGCGTCCCAGATTCTTCCGCTCGACAAACAGCGGTGACTGGAAAATCTGGCGCAGGTCCCTCTGGTCGAACGGCAGGCGGTGACGGCTGTCGCTTTTGGGCGTCGGGATGCGCTGGGCGGGGTTCTTGTCGAGCTTGCCGTTGTTGATGCCCGTGTTGAACAGGGCGCAGATGAGGGTGATCTTTTTATTCACGGTCTTGGGCGCCAGTCCACGGCCGATGAGTTCATCCCGGTAGCGGATGACATCCGTTCGCTCCACCCTGTCGGCGGCCTTCTGCCCGATGACAGACAGAAAATCATCGAGCGTCCGCCGCACATCATCGACGGTCCGCTGGGGGCGATTCGGGTCGAATCGCTGCCAGTCCTCGAACAGCTCATCGAAAGTAACGTGCCCCGGCTGGGCCGTGGCTAGGCGTGAGGTCTCGGGCGGCTCGGGCGTCCAAACCACCTCGCCTTGGTCGCGGGCGATCTGCTGGTCGTGCACCTCGGTCACGGTCTGCAAGAACCGGTACAGCAGCTCCCGGTATCGGGACTCGTCACCACGCAGCTCGATCCCAAGCAGGTGCAGGAATCCGGCCAGAGCCGGTTCCACTGCCTCGATGCGGGCGTCGGCCAGTATTTCCCGCAGGGCGTCACGGGTCTCGTGGCGCTCTGCCTTGCGTTCCTCGCGCTCAGTTCGGAAGGTACCTTCGCGGCGGTCGTATTC
>JALWRY010000194.1 GCA_027080445.1 Thiohalobacter sp.
GCATCTTCAGGCCTTTCAAATCGTCCAGGCTGTTGATTTCGCGGTTGAACCAGCCCGCCATCTGCACCCCGGTATTGCCCGCCGGCAAGGGTACGACGCCAAACGGTTCATAGGTTTCACGCCATAAATCCATCCCGCCGCCGAAATACAGCCAGGCATTCATTTCATCCGCCGTCAGACCAAAGGGAACGGTAGAGAAAAACTGCGCCACTTCACTCTTGCCCTTCCAGTAGTAGGCGGCGCCGTGGCCCAGCTCGGCGGTTCCCTGCGAAACGGCATCGAATACCTCGAATGCGGGCACCAGTTCCCTGGCGCCATAGACCTTGACGCTGATCCGGCCCCCGCTCATTTCGGTAATCAGGCGCGCCAGCGTGTTGGCGCCGGTGCCAAGACCGGGGAAATTTTTCGGCCAGGTGGTGACCATCTTCCATTTGACCGGTGTAAATGCAGAGGTTTCGGCCGCAGCGCAATCGGCCTTCGGCGCGGGTTTACACCCGGCGGCCAGCGAAGCGCCGGCAATAACGGCGCCACTGCCCAGGCGACGCAGGAAATGTCTTCTTTTCATAATGACCTCTCAACTGGTTGGAGTGATAACCCGGTATGGCAGCCGCTATTGTACGACCTCGCTGCGCCCACACCAGCGATAAACTAAACCTTGCAAATTTGCGGGGTTATGTCATTATGCTGATCAATTTCTGTAAAAGCACATGTAGTATCCTGCAATATAAGGAAATTTGGCGGGTTAAGGCACCACACTGAAGGTCATCAGCCGCAAGGCTGCGGTTACCGGGGGAAGGTATGCTGGATGCACCCGAGCGCATAAGCGCCCGTTTTTCGATATTGCTGTTCCTGGGATTCCTGCTTGTTCCGGTGGTGGGTTTTGGCGGCGCCGTCCTGTTCGGTGTCCTGCAACCCTGGCAACTCCAGCAACTGCTGGCCGACGGGGTTGTACCCGTTTTCTCCCTGTTACTGATTTTCTTTTCCTTGTTTCAGCTACAACGGCTGATCACACCGCTGACCCACTGGGCATTGCAACATCCCCGGGGCGGCAATGCGCCCTCGCACCTGCACCGCCAGCTGCAACGCTTCAGCCGCGACTTCTGGGGCCTGATCGCCGCCCACATACTGGTGACCCCGTTACTGGTATTCTGGCGGCTCGATGGCGGCATCAATGCCGGTAACCTGGTCGCCTTTTCGCACTTCCTGCTGCTGCAGAGCACAACCGCTATCCTCGCCGGTGTACCGGCCTACCTGTTTGGCCTGCACCAGCTGGGCAAGCTGGTGTCACAGCTCAGTCTCGACCGCATTCATGTCAGCCTCAAGTCCCGCACCCTGTTGCTCGCCGGTCTGGTGCCGCTGCTCTCCTACAGCCTGCTGGTCGAATACCACTGGCTGAAAACCGGCAGCCTCAGCACCGGTTACCTGACCACCCTGGCGCTGCTGGCGTTGACGACAGTTACCATCAGCCTGTTATCGATCCGCAGCATGCAGCAGGCACTCCGCCCGTTCCACGAACTGTTCAGTCGCAGCGGCGCGTCCACGCACGAGGCGCTGGCGCAACTGCGCCCGGCCTCCACCGATGAAATCGGTCACCTGACACAGACACTGGGCCGCGTATTCCAGCGCCTTGGCGACCAGGAGACACATATGCGCGCCATCGTGGATACGGCGGCCGAAGGTATCATCGTGGTCGATGAACGCGGCCAGATCGACACCTTCAACCCCGCAGCGGAACGCCTGTTCGGTTACCTGGCGCAGGAAATACGCGGCCGGCACCTGGCCACGCTGTTACCGGAGGTGTTCCAGGTGCGCCAGTCCATCGACCCGCACAACGAGGAACGCGATGTGCGGGGGACACACCGTAATGGCTCGCATATCACCCTGTCGCTGCGCATCTCGGAAATGGAAATCAGCGGACAACGTATGTTTACCTGCCTGGTAGCGGACATCAGCCAGCGCAAGGCCGCCGAGCACGAACTGCTGGCCGCCGAAGCGCGTTACCGCGCACTGGTGGAAACGGCCCATGATCTGGTGTGGAGTGTCGATACCCAGGGTTGCTGGAGTTACCTGAACGCTTCGTCACGCGTCATCTATGGCCTGGAACCGGAAAACATGATCGGCCGCCGTATTTCCGAATTCTGTGCGCCGGATAATGACGAAAAAGACCAGGAAGCCTTCAGCGCCTTGCTGGCAGGCGATGACCTGTACCAGTATGAAACGGTCCACCTCGACAAGGACGGCAATCGCCGCCACCTGAGTTTTAACGCCAAGGCGCACCTCGACGAGGATGGTAACATCCTGCAGATCAGTGGCACGGCGCGCGATATCACCGACCAGAAAGCCTTCCACGAACAGTTGACCTACCAGGCCGAACACGACGCACTGACGCGCCTGTTCAACCGCCATTACTTCCAGCAGGAACTGGAGCGCACCGTGGCGCGTGTCTCGCGCAGCCCGGACAGCAGTTGTGCACTGTTTTATATCGACCTGGACCAGTTCAAATATATCAATGACACACTCGGCCATGCTGCCGGTGACCGGCTACTGGTGGAAATCACCCAACTGCTGCTCAAACACGTACGCGAAGGCGACCTGCTGGCGCGGTTTGGGGGTGACGAGTTCACCTTGCTGCTCTACGATATTCATGCCACGGATGTGATCTCCGCTGCCGAACATTTCCGCCTGCTGCTGGAGTCATTCAATTTTCTCGAAGACGGCAAGAGTTTCAACATCAGTTGCAGTATCGGCGCCGCACTCATCGACCGTCAGGTGGAAACGGCGGAAGAAGCCCTGTCGCACGCGGACATCGCCTGCAATATGGCCAAGGCGCAGGGCCGTAACCGCATTAAACTCTACGACCCCAGCGACAGCAACAAGGATGGTATGGCGGAAGACATGGGCTGGGCCTCGCGGGTACGCGAGATGCTCGAAGAAGACAAATTCCAGCTGGTCTATCAGCCGATCATGGCGCTCAACGACGACCAGGTACAGGACTATGAAGTCCTGGTGCGCATGGTCTGTGACGACGGCGAGATTATTCTTCCCGGTGGCTTCATGCCGGCCGCCGAACGTTTCGGCCTGATCCACAGCGTGGATCGCTGGATCGTGAAACGCGCACTCACCCAGCTCTCGCGTCTGCACCGGCAGGGTGAAGCGGTGCGCTTCTCGATCAACCTGTCCGGCAAGGCATTCGAGGATGCCCTGTTACTGCCGATGATCAAGGACCTGCTGGATGACGTCAGCCTCGATCCTTCGCGCGTGTGCTTTGAAATTACCGAAACCGCCGCTATCGCCAAACTGTCGGAAGCGGAGAAGTTCATCAGCGCCCTCAAGGAGATGGGCTGCCAGTTTGCCCTCGATGATTTTGGCGCCGGCTTCTCTTCCTTTGCCTACCTGAAACACCTGCCGGTCGACAAACTCAAGATCGATGGCGCTTTTGTGCAGGGCATGGCCGACAGTCATATCGACCAGGCCATGGTGCAATCCATGAACCAGGTGGCCCACGCACTGGGCAAACAAACGATTGCGGAATACGTGGAAGACTCGACAACGCTCGAGTTACTGCGCAACTATGGCGTGGACTACGCGCAGGGCAACTACATTGGCAAGCCGCGTGAAGCGCTGATGAATATTACCCGCCTGCCGACCCCGCGTTTCCAGGCTGCCAGTCGCGCCGACTGATCCTGCACCAGGGCTTCCCCCGCATGTCACTGCCAACAAAATTTAAAGAATTTAAAGGGGTCAGTACCCTTAAATTTTAAATTGGTTCGTCCCACCCCACGGTATAAGACACAAATTTAAGGGTACTGACCCCTTTAAATTACACTAAAGATTAAACGCCCTGCGCTGGCGCCGGCCTGCGCCATTGGTTATCCTGTTTGGCTCTCACAACCCGGAACCGCTTGCCCAAGGCAGGAAGATCATGCGGCAAACCCAACAAGCCCTGAACCTGGTGCTTGTCAGCGTACATGGACTGATACGCGGGCACGACCTCGAACTCGGCCGCGATGCGGACACCGGGGGGCAGACGCTGTACGTGGTGGAACTGGCGCGCGCGCTTGCGCAACACCCGGAAGTCGCCAGTGTCGACCTGCTGACGCGACGGGTTGAAGACCCGGAATTGTCTGACGACTATGCACGCGCCGTTGAACCGCTGGAAGATGGTGCGCGTATCGTCCGTTTCGAAGCCGGCCCGCCGGGTTATATCCCCAAGGAAGCCCTGTGGGATTACCTCGACGAGTTCGCCGACAACGTCCTTGAATTCCTGCGCGCCCGCGGTTCCGTCCCCGATCTCATTCACAGTCACTATGCCGACGGCGGCTATGTCGGCGCAAGGCTGGCGGGCCTGCTCGGGATACCACTGGTGCATACCGGTCACTCACTGGGTCGCGTCAAACGCCGCCGCCTGCTGGCCCGCGGCCTGTCGGCCAACGATATTGAGTTGCGCTATAACCTCGCGCGTCGTATCGAGGCGGAAGAAGACACCCTGGCGGTCGCGGAACGCGTGATCACCAGCACCCACCAGGAGATCGAGGAACAATACGAAATTTACGATCACTACCAGCCGGAACGTATGCGCGTCATACCGCCCGGCACCAACCTGACGCGCTTCAAACCGCCACAGGGCAATGAATCCGATGCCCCGATCGCTACCGAAATACAGCGCTTTCTCAGGGAACCGGAGAAGCCAATCATCCTGGCCCTGTCACGGCCGGACCCGCGCAAGAATATCGAAACCCTGCTGGCCGCCTATGGGGAATCGCCGTCCTTGCAAAAGCTGGCCAACCTGGTCGTGGTGGCCGGCAACCGTGACGATATCGAGGAAATGGACGAGGGCGCACAGGAGGTACTCAAATCACTGCTGTTATTGATCGATCATTATGACCTGTACGGTCGGGTCGCCATCCCCAAACATCACAGCTGGCAGGACGTGCCTTTACTCTACCGACTTGCCGCCGCTTCGCACGGCGTGTTCATCAACCCGGCGCTGACTGAACCCTTCGGACTGACACTGATCGAGGCCGCCGCCAGCGGCCTGCCAGTCGTCGCCACCGAGGATGGCGGACCGATCGACATACTCGCCAATTGCCACAACGGTCTGCTGGTAGACCCGCTGGATACCCGGGCCATGAGCGATGCCCTGATAAAAATATTATCCGACGACGAGAACTGGCAACGCATGGCCGCCAACGGTATCGCCGGCGTCAACGAACATTATTCCTGGCAGGCACACGCGCAACGTTACGTGGCCATGATCAAGCCCATGATCCAGAAAACCGAACAGCTTGCGTTGCGACCAACCCTGCGCCGCGCCAACGTCTACCACGACCGTGCCATCTTCACCGACCTGGACCAGAACCTGCTCGGGGACCCGACGGCACTCAAGGTGCTCATTGACGTACTGCGTGAAAACCGCAAGTGCGCCGCCTTCGGCATTGCCACGGGAAGACGCCTGGACTCGGCGCTCAAGGTGATGAAGAAATACGGCATCCCGCAACCCGACGTACTGATTACCAGTGGCGGCACGGAAATCTACTACGCCCCCAAACTGACGGCCGATATCGCCTGGCCGCACCATATCGATTACCAGTGGACACCGAAGGTCATTCGCCGCGTACTGGCGGATCAGCACGGTCTGAAACTGCAACCGCGCTCCGAGCAAAGCCGCTTCAAGATCAGCTATTACATTGATCCCGGCGAAGCCCCCGCTGTTGACGAATTGCACCGCATGCTGCACCAGGAGGGTGTCACGGCCAATGTCATCATGTCCTTCGGTCAGTTCCTGGACATCCTGCCGG
Organism: Thiohalobacter sp.; assembly: GCA_027080445.1. GTDB lineage: Bacteria > Pseudomonadota > Gammaproteobacteria > DSM-19610 > DSM-19610 > Thiogranum. The sequence continues at coordinate 5,799 of JALWRY010000194.1, forward strand.
TGCGGGCGTCCAAGGGTTTTGCCTTGCGCTATGTTACCGACCGCTGGGGCATCTCACTGGAAAGAACGCTGGTTGCCGGCGGCTCCGGCGCAGACGAGGACATGATGCGCGGCAATACCCTGGCCGTTGTGGTCAGCAACCGTCACCATGAAGAACTGTCGCAGCTTACCGAGGTCGAACGGATATATTTTTCACAACAGGCCCACGCGGCCGGCATACTCGAAGCCCTCGACCACTACGACTTCTTCGACAGCTGTGTGATTCCTCGTGATACCACGGTGATGTCTTCATGAATGCGCGCCTGCTGTTGTGCACAGACCTTGACCGCACCTTGCTACCCAACGGGGAACAGCCGGAATCCACTTCCGCCAGAACGCGCTTCGCCGCGCTGGCGCGCCTGCCGATGATCACACTGGCCTACGTGACCGGCCGTGATCGCGCACTGGTCAAGGATGCCATTTATAACTACAGGCTGCCGCAACCCGACTATGCCATCACTGATGTCGGGACACGCATCTATCGCATTGAACAGGATGACTGGCAACCCTGGCCGCAGTGGGAAACGGAAATCAACCATGACTGGGGGACCCTGGACTGGCAACAGTTGCGCGACCTGTTCCGGGACCTGCCGGAGTTGCGCCTGCAGGAAACCCGCAAGCAGAAGACCCACAAGCTCAGCTTCTATGTCTCGCTGGATGCCGACCGTGAAGCGCTGCTGGCGGTCATGCAGAGCCGGCTGGCGGAGCAGGGCGTTCGCGCC
>JALWRY010000195.1 GCA_027080445.1 Thiohalobacter sp.
GCATCACCGGGTGTGCCGGTAACAAAAAGATGCTGCCCCGGTTTGGCGGCATCGCGCCGCAGGGCGCGCGCCGCATCGACCTGTCCCTGTACCTGTACGGTGATCGACAGGGGACCCCGCGTGGTATCACCACCGACCAACGCCACGTTGTAGCGCTCCGCAAGCTGAAAAAAACCCTCGGCAAATCCACTCAGCCAGGCCTCATCGACTTCCGGGATCGTCAGCGCCAGCGTGGCCCATTTCGGTTGCGCGCCCATCGCCGCAAGATCACTAAGATTGACGGCCAGTGCCTTGTGGCCGATGCTGACGGCATCAGTCTGTTCGGGGAAATGCCGGCCGGCGACCAGTGTATCCACCGCCACCACCAGCGCAGCCCCGGCTTCCGGCGCCAGCAACGCCGCATCGTCCCCGATTCCCAGCACAACACCCGGCGCGGCGTGTTCTCGCTGGAAAAAACGCTGAATAATATCGAATTCGGAAACCACTACACTACTTTCCTGCCTGTTTAAAAACGATATCACCATACCAGGCCACGGCCGACTCCCGTGTATTATCCGTATCCGTCATAATCGCAACACCGGAGATCATCGTTGGCGCTTCGCCAAAGGCCTTCCGGTAATCTGCATAGACGTTGCGGTGCTCGGTAAGCCACTGCTGCAGTTTTTCATCACCCCCCTCAACCACGAACATCATGGCATGGTCGGTATAGGCATTCGCCACCATGGTACCCGCCCGGCTGTTGCTCCCCCAGATATAGGAGATCGCCCTGTAGGGAATATCCCTGCCCTTGACGAGCCGGGCAGCCTGGTATTTTAACCGTTCCAGGTAACTGGCCTTGTCAGGATCAAACGCAAAGGTGACATACACCCTGGCAGGATAGTCATCCCCGTCCTTGCGACGGACATCACCCTTGCTGAGGATATTTTTTACTTTCCAGCGCCATTGAATGACCGGATATTTTTTCGGGTCAAGCGATATGCCCCGTGTCAACCCGGAAGCAGATTGCTGACTGACCGCCTTGACCACAACGATGCCATCATCCTCCACCAGGGTATAGTTGGTATGACGTTCAATATGGCTGAATGCCAGCGGCTGCCAACCATCCGGCAGGCTTCCACCGGCCCGGGCCGATGAAAAATCGCCTGCCATAAACAGTTCGGGGACTTTTGCACTGACCAGACCCGGCCCCGCCAGCCAACCAGACAATAGTAATGCCGCTAATATGGCCCGTAAGCGACCTTGTTTCCCGTTATTTATTTTCATCTCCCGAACACATGATGACACGGCACTTCCCCACCGGGCTGGATGCGCAGTCTAGCATCCGCAGCCCGTATGGCATACGCGGCCCAGGCGGAGTAGTCTGTCCCTCACACTGTCAGGGGAGACCGAAACATGCCAAAACACTTAGCCAAACCCTGCAAGCGCCTTATCGTTGCCCTCCTGCTCGGGACCACGGCCGTCCAGGCCGCCGATGTGCTGGTACAGCGGTCTATTGGTATGGAACTGGGGCGCGATGTAGCCAATCAAGCGGTACTTGCCTGCCGCAAGGCCGGTTACCAGGTCAGTGCCGTGGTCGTTGACAAGAACGCCTCGGTTCGCGCCATGCTGCGTGACGATGCCGCCGCGCGTTTTACGCTCGAGCTTGCGCAGCGCAAGGCCAATATGGTCATCATGGGCGGCACGGACAGTGGCGCTGTCGTGAAAAACCGTGGCGATATCCGCACTGAACTGAACCATATCGATGGATTGATCATGCTCAAGGGTGGCTTACCCATTATCGTCGGGGGCTATCTTATCGGGGCAGTCGGCGTCAGCGGTGCGCCCGGTGGCGACAAGGACGAGGCCTGTGCACAGGCGGCGCTGGATGCACTGGAAGACCGGATTGCGTTTTCGGACTAGTTTCTACTTGGATGGGGGTGTGTAATCGTCACGGATGGTGTTCCTGTTCACCGCCAACTTGTCGCGAGAAGCGCAGGGAACCCGCGCAGCGGGCAAACCGTTGAACCGAAAAAACCCGACAAGCCAACGCCTGCCACCCACCCAGTCAACCTAGTGCCGCGTCCTCGGCACATCCGGCTGATCCGCCGCCGCGAACAGGCGCTCGACATCCACCGTGTCATAAACGTAGGCCTGACAACAGAACTCACAAGTGACACTGACCTCGCCCTGCTCTTCAAGGATATCGCGCACTTCATCATAGCCCAGTCCACGCAACATGCTCTCGATACGTTCACTGGAACAGGAACAGCGGAAACTCACCGGCTCACTCTCGAACAGGCGCAGGTCTTCCTCATGATAGAGCCGATGCAAAAGCGCCTGCGCAGACAAGCCGAGCAATTCCTCATCTGTCAGCGTTTCACCAAGCATGACATCACGGTTCCAGTCTTCCTCGTTATGCGAGTCGCGCGGTAACTGTTGCAATAACATGCCACCGGCACGCTGAGCGTTACTGGCCAACCACAATCGCGTGGCCAGCTGCTCGGACTGGGAAAAATAATCTTCCAGCGTTGCTGCCAGGCTTTCGCCATCGACCGGCACCACACCCTGGTAGCGCTCACCACCTTCACCGGAATCAATGGTCAGCATCAGCCGCGCCTCACCGGTCAGCGCACGAAAGTCCATGTCACCGACATCGCCATCCCAACGGGCAATACCGCGTACAGTGCGTGCCGCCGTTGCCTCGATCAATAACAGACTGAGCGGGCCGTCACCCTGCAATTGCAGCTGGAGATACCCCTCGAACTTGATGGTAGCGGATAGCAGGACGGCCGCCGCCATGGCCTGGCCAAGCAGGTCACGGACGGCGTCGGGATAGGACTGGCGTTCCAGTACGGCGCGCCAGCTGGCGTCCAGCCAGACCAGTTCGCCGCGCACGTCGGTGTGTTCGAAAACGAAGCGGCGCAGGCAATCGGTGTCGTGTTGTGTCGTCATATCACGTTATGGATACCGGCTTGCGCCGGCATGACAGGAAAAATTGCCGGGGCTAATCCCCGGACAACAATTGTTTGAGAATTTTGTTCACCTCGCCCGGGTTGGCCTTGCCCTGGGTGGCTTTCATCACCTGACCGACGAAGAAACCGAGCAGTTTTTCCTGGCCACCACGATACTGTTCAACCTGTTTGGGATTCCTGTCCAGTACCTCGCGCACCAGTTTCTCGATCGCGCCACTGTCCGTGATCTGCTTGAGACCTTTCTTTTCAATCACGGTATCTGCATCGCCTTCGCCCTGGCACATGGCCTCGAACACCTGCTTGGCAATTTTCCCGGAGATGGTGTTGTCACTGATGCGTTTCAGCAGACCACCCAGCTGTTCGGCAGTGACGGGCGATGCATCGATATCGATACCTTCGCGGTTCAGCAGGCCAGATAACTCGCCACTGACCCAGTTCGCCGCCAGCTTGCCTTCGCCACCGGAAGTTTCGGTCGCCCGTTCAAAGTAATCCGCCATTTCGCGGCTGCTGGTCAACACCACAGCATCACGGTGTGACAGGCCGTATTCCGAGATAAAGCGTTCACGTTTTGCCTCGGGTAGCTCGGGCAAGGTCTTGCGTACCGACTCGATAAAGTCATCATCGAGTATCACCGGCAGCAGGTCCGGGTCCGGGAAGTAGCGGTAGTCGTTGGCTTCTTCCTTGCTGCGCATGGGGCGGGTTTCATCCCGGTCGGAATCGTACAGTCGGGTTTCCTGTACAATCTTGCCGCCTCCCTCGATCACATCGATCTGGCGCTCCACTTCAAAATTGATCGCGCGCTCGACGAAACGGAACGAGTTAATGTTCTTGATCTCGGTGCGCGTACCGAACTCCTTCTGACCTTTGGGCCGGATCGACACGTTGGCGTCGCAACGGAAAGAACCTTCCTGCATGTTACCGTCACAGATATCCAGGTAACGCACCAGGGCGTGGATCTTTTTCATATAGGCCACGGCCTGTTTCGCCGAGCGCATGTCCGGTTCGGAAACGATTTCCAGCAGGGGCGTTCCGGCACGGTTCAGGTCGATGCCGGTCTCGCCAACAAAGCCCTCGTGCAGGGACTTGCCCGCATCCTCTTCGAGGTGCGCACGGGTAATGCCGATGCGTCGGGTGGTATCGTCATCCAGGTCGATGTCAATATAGCCCTCGTGCACAATCGGCAGTTCGAACTGGCTGATCTGGTAACCTTTCGGCAGGTCCGGGTAAAAATAGTTCTTGCGTGCAAACACCGAGCGTTTCGCCACGGTGGAGTGTGTGGCAAGACCAAAACGCGCCGCCAGCTCGACGACTTTTTCATTCAGCACCGGCAGGACGCCCGGCAGGCCAAGGTCCACCGCGCAGGCCTGGGTATTCGGCTCGGCGCCGTAGGCGGTCGAGGCGCCGGAAAATATCTTGCTCGTGGTCGACAGCTGCGCGTGTATCTCCAGCCCGATAACGACTTCCCATTCCATACTCAGGACTCTCTCTTATGCATATCCCGCAGGGCGCTGCGTGTGCCAGTCGGTCACCTGCTGGTAGCGATGCGCCACATTCAACAATCGACCTTCCTCGAAATAATTGCCGATCAGCTGCAAGCCGACCGGTAAACCGTTCACCAGCCCGGCAGGAATGGACATGCCCGGCAAACCGGCCAGGTTCACCGCAATGGTGTAGATATCGGACAGGTACATGGTCACCGGGTCATCCGCCTTTTCACCCAGCTTGAAGGCCGTGGTGGGCGATGTCGGCCCCATAATCACGTCGACGTCCTCGAAGGCCTTGACGAAGTCATCACGAATCAACCGGCGTATCTGCTGCGCCTTGAGATAATAGGCGTCGTAATAGCCGGCCGACAGCGCATAGGTGCCGATCATGATGCGGCGCTTCACCTCGGCGCCAAACCCTTCGCCACGCGAACGCGTATACAGGTCATCGAGGTCTTTGGGGTTCTCGCAACGGTGACCGAAACGCACGCCGTCCATCCGTGACAGGTTGGAGGAACACTCCGCCGGCGCAACCACATAGTAGACCGGTACCGACAGGCCACTGTTGGGCAGACTGATCTCTTTCACCGTAGCGCCCAGTTTCCGGTACTCGTCGACAGCAGCTTCCATGACCGCACGCACCTCAGTGTCCAGGCCCTCGTCGAAGAATTCTTTCGGCAAGCCTATCACCAGGCCATCCAGGTCCTGTTCCAGCCCGGCCGTATAATCGTCCACCGGCCGGTCGAGGCTGGTGGAGTCGCGCGGGTCGAAACCGGCCATGGCCTGCAATAACACGGCGGCATCCGCTGCCGAGCCGGCAAACGGCCCGCCCTGATCGAGACTGGATGCAAAGGCAATCATACCGTAGCGGGACACCCGCCCGTAGGTCGGTTTCAGGCCGGTAATACCACACAACGCAGCAGGCTGGCGGATCGAGCCGCCGGTATCGGTGCCCGTCGCGATCGGCGCCAGGCGTGCCGCCACGGCCGCCGCAGAACCGCCCGAGGAACCACCCGGCACACGTTCACGGTCCCAGGGGTTTTTGACCGGGCCATAGAAACTGGTTTCATTGGACGAACCCATAGCGAACTCGTCCATGTTGGTTTTACCCAGCATGACCGCACCGGCCTGTTTCAGCTTTTCGCTGACCGTCGCGTCATAGGGCGCCTCGAAATTATCCAGCATGCGTGAACCGCAACTGGTGCGTATCCCTTCCGTGCAGAAGATATCCTTGTGCAAAAACGGGATACCCGTCAGCGGCCCGGCGTTACCGGCGGCAATACGTTGATCGGCCTCGCGCGCCGCCTGCAGGGCCTGTGCCTCGGTCAGAGTCACCACACTGTTCAATTCGCCATCCAGCCGCTTGATACGGTCGAGGAAGTGGCTGGTCAGCGACTCGCTGGTAAATTCACCGGCGCGCAGACCTGCCGCCAGTTCGGAAAGACTTTTCTGATGCATGACTTGGCCTGTTACTCGATGACGCGGGGGACCAGGTACAGGCCGGAATCGACACGCGGCGCCACTTTCTGGAACTGCTCGCGCCGGTTCGTCTCTGTGACCACGTCGGGCCGCAGGCGCTGGCTGGCGTCCAGCGGGTGGGCCATGGGTTCGATGCCGGTGGTATCCACCGCGTTCAACTGCTCGACGAAGGCAAAAATATCGGACAGACTGCGCGCGTAGGTCGCGTTTTCGGCCTCGTCCACGCCCAGTCGCGCCAGGTGCGCAATACGGCGTATCGTGTCTTGATCCAGTGACATATTTCCAGTCTCAATGTCCGCTTCGGGAAAACGCGAAAGGTAGCATATTTGCCGGCAGGATTGCAGGCGCGGTCAAACCGCGCCCCGAGTTTCCCGTACCACGGCAGGGTTGTCACCCGCCGGGCGCGTTATTTGCTTGCTCAAAACGCGCCCCGTTGTTAGATTAGGCCTTTTATCCAGCAAGGGATTCAGCCCTCCATGTTCCGAAGTCTGATGGGGATGTTCTCCAATGATCTTTCTATTGATCTGGGTACCGCCAATACCCTGATCTACGTGCGCGAGCAAGGCGTTGTGCTCGACGAGCCTTCTGTCGTTGCGATTCGCCAGGATCGCGGGCCGGGTGGCCCCCAAAGTATCCC
>JALWRY010000196.1 GCA_027080445.1 Thiohalobacter sp.
CAGGGGGCGGCTCATCAGTGAATGGTCGCCGACCAGTTCGACATCGAAAGCCTGCCCCGCCAGCAACCCCGATAACAGGCGCATGGACGTACCGGAATTCCCCAGGTCGAGCGCAGCCGCCGGCGCCTTCAGTCCGTGCAAGCCAACCCCGTGCACCACCACGCGCCCCTTGTCCGGGCCGTCAATCTGCACGCCCATGGCACGAAACGCCTTCAGCGTGGCGAGGCTGTCTTCACCTTCCAGAAAGCCCTGGATCTCCGTCACACCGTCGGCCAGTGCACCGAGCATGATGGAGCGGTGGGATATCGACTTGTCACCGGGTACGCGGATGCGGCCGCTCAGCGAACCGCCGGGGGTCACATTAAAATGCATCACGCGCTGCCTTGGCTTCGGAAAAAATACGCAACAGGGTTACTTCGTCACCTTGATCGACTGCTGTACGCAGCGCATCCAGGTCAGTATTGAAACGATCCAGCATGGTCAACAACGCCTCCCGGTTGGCCACACAGATATCGCGCCACATCACCGGGTCACTGGAAGCAATGCGGGTAAAATCCGCAAACCCGCCGGCGGCGTACTCGAAGATCTCGCGCTGCTCGGCGAGCCGCGCGAGGCTTTCCACCAGCGCAAACGCCAGCATGTGCGGCAGGTGACTGGTGGCCGCCAGCACTTCGTCATGGTGCTCGACGCTCATCTCGTTTACCTGCGCACCGGCAGCTTCCCACATGGCGCGCACCCGGGCGATGGCTTCGGGCCGGGTCTGTTCCAGGGGCGTCAGTATCACCCGGCGACCGCGATACAGTTCGGCGAACGATGCCGAGACACCGCTCAGTTCGGTTCCGGCAATGGGATGCCCGGGTACGAACCAGTCCGGCACGTCACCCACCGCCTGGCGAATATCCCGCACCACGCTGGCCTTGGCGCTACCGCCATCGGTGACCACCGCGCCGGGCGTCAGCGCGCCGGCAATGGCCTTGAAGACCTCACCCATCGCACCCAGCGGTACCGAGACGAAAACCAGGTCGGCGCCTTCCACCGCCTTCGCCGGGTCGGTATCGAAACGGTCGATCACGCCCAGCTCAACGGCTTCCTGCAGATGTGCCTGGCGCCGGCTGGAACCGACGATTTCCCCGACATAACCCGCCTCGCGCAAGGCCCGCGCCAGCGAGCCGCCGATCAGGCCAACACCGATAATACACAGTCGTTTAATCATGCCAGCACCTTGCCCAGCGCATCGAGACATCGCCGGTTCTCGTCTTCAAGACCGATACTGATGCGCAGGTAACCGGGCATACCATAGTTGTCCACCGGCCTGACGATCACGCCTTCGCGCAACAGGGCCTCGTAGACCTCACCGGCATCGCGCCCGACATGCACGGCAACAAAGTTTCCTACCGAGGGGATGTAAGACAAACCCAGCGCCTCAAAACCACGGGTCAGCTGCGCCATACCGGCACGGTTCACGGCTATCGTGCGTGCCAGATGGTCCTTGTCTTCCAGCGCGGCGCGTGCTGCCAGCTGGGCAAAGCTGTTCACGTTGAAGGGCTGGCCGATGTGTTGAACCG
>JALWRY010000197.1 GCA_027080445.1 Thiohalobacter sp.
CCACTGAGCGCCTGGAACGTCCGTTCACCGACAAACTCGCGCGCCGCCGGCGTCATCACCACCCGCACCCGGGCGCCCGCTGCCCGCAGCCGGCGCACCAGCTCGGCGCTCTTGTACGCGGCGATACCGCCACTGACACCGAGAAGAATCTGTTTTTTCGCGAGAAAATTCATGGCCGTGAGTGTACCATCTGCCGGAACAACATATCATCCATGACGACGGTGAACAGGGAGGTTGACCATGTCGATCCAGCAATGGCCGGTATCCGAGCGGCCGCGTGAAAAATTACTCTCGCTTGGCGCAAAGGGTTTGTCAGACGCCGAACTCCTGGCCATCTTTCTGCGCACCGGCACAGTCGGTCGCAGCGCCGTCGATCTCGCCCGCGACCTGATCGCCGAATACGGCGGCCTGCGCGCCCTGTTCCAGGCGGATCGAAGCCGCTTCTGCCGCACCCGGGGACTTGGCGACGCAAAATTCGCCCAGCTGCAGGCCGTACTGGAACTCGCGCACCGCCACCTGGGTGAGTCCCTGTCGCGTGAGGGCGCCCTGCAAAATCCCCGGGATACCCGGCGTTACCTGCAAGCCAGGCTACGCGAGTACCCCTATGAGGTATTCGCCTGCCTGTTCCTCGATACCCGTCACCGGGTGATTGCCTGCGAGGAGCTGTTCCACGGCACCATCGACGGCGCCAGCGTACATCCCCGGGAAGTCCTGCGGCGCGCGCTACAGCACAATGCCGCCGCGCTGATTCTGGCCCACAACCACCCCTCCGGGGTTGCCGAACCCAGCCAGGCCGACCGGCGTATCACCGAGCGCCTGCGCGAAGTCATGGCGCTGGTCGATATCCGGGTCATCGACCACGTCGTGGTCGGCGACCGGCAATCGGTGTCATTTGCCGAGCGGGGATGGTTATAAAGATAAAAACCTTGTCTGCCGGCAGCGGCTCTGGTATAAAGCGCGGTTCTCATTGCTTGCCCACGGGCAGGCTGTGCATGAATTTTCGAGGAATAGAGCAATGTCCAAAGTTTGTCAGGTCACCGGGAAGCGCCCGGTCTCGGGTAACAATGTTTCCCACGCGCACAACAAAACCCGCCGCCGGTTCCTGCCGAACCTGCACTCTCACCGCTTCTGGGTCGAGAACGAAAACCGCTGGGTGAAACTGCGCGTGTCTTCCAAGGGTATGCGCATCATCGACAAGCTGGGCATCGATACCGTGCTGTCCGACATCCGCGCCCGCGGCGAAAAGGTTTAGGAGGACAACATCATGCGTGACAAGATCAAACTGGTATCCAGCGCCGGCACCGGCCACTACTACACCACCACCAAGAACAAGCGCACCATGCCCGACAAGCTGGAGCTGAAAAAATATGACCCGGTGGTTCGCAAGCACGTGACCTACAAGGAATCGAAAATCAAGTAACACACCTTGATTACCGCACAAAAAAGCCCGGCATTGCCGGGCTTTTTTGTGTCTGTCATACCTCCATCAGGCGGTCTGCAGACTATAGCCTTTCAGGCGTTGTGCGAAGTCCTGCAAGGCCCGCACACCGGTTGCCTCTGCCTGCTGGCACCAGTCCTGTAACGCTTTCAACAAAGTGTCGTGACTGGCCGCAGAACGGTTCCAGATCTGCTGAAGCCGGTTACGGTACTGGTAGGCGATACGCAAATTGGCAAACCGCTGCAGGACACCTTCCAGCAAGCCGCGGCTGCGCGCATCCATGGTATCCGGGTCACGCACCAGCAAGTGGCGTATCCGGCGCAGACCTTGTCGGCATTCGCCTTCCCGGCAATCCTGTCGCAGCACCGGCCACAACACCTGGCGCGCGTAATCCGACATCACGTGGAAACGCGCTACGACCACGGCCTTCACGGTATCCATATCCACCCGTTCCTTGCCGGGCAGGATACGCGGCGAGGGCGCCAGCTTTTTCACCCGCGCCAGACCCAGCGCCTGCATCATGCAGATATAGGCCCAGCCAAGGTCAAATTCCCAGCGACGCATCGAGAAACGCGCCGAACTGGCAAAGGCATGGTGATTGTTGTGCAACTCTTCACCACCGACCAGCAGCGCCAGCCAGGTAATGTTACGCGACGCATCCGGTGTCTCGTAGTTACGGTAGCCCCACCAGTGACCAATGCCGTTAATCACACCGGCCGCCCAGAAGGGAATCCACAACATCTGCACCGCCCACAATGCCACACCGAAAAAGCCGAACAGCAGGTAATCGATCACCAGCATGATGGCAATGCCAAGCAGCGAGAAACGGCTGTACAGCTTGCGTTCCAGCCAGTCATCGGGGGTGGCGTGACCGTATTGCGACAGCGTGTCCGCCTTGTCGGCCTCGCGGCGGTATAACTCCGCACCCCGCCACAACACGGTACGAATACCCCGCGTCTGCGGACTGTGCGGGTCTTCCGGCGTCTCGCACTTTGCATGGTGCTTGCGGTGCACGGCCACCCACTCGCGCGTGATGGTGCCGGTCGTCAGCCATAACCAGAAACGGAAGAAGTGACTGATCGCCGGATGAAGATCCAGGGCGCGGTGCGCCTGGTGACGATGAAGAAAAACAGTGACGCTGACAATAGTGATATGCGTCAGCACGAACCCGGTCAACAGGTAGCCCCACCAGGGGAGATCCACCCAACCGGCATACCAGGAGAAGCCGGAAAATAATGCAGCCATTAAAACCTCTAGAACATATATTGGCAGCGGGTATTGTACCACAGCTGTCCATACCCACAGTTTCGGCCGCATCGGCCGACAGCTTGACCGATAACTAACAATCGGAATCTGTTACACTTTTGGACCGGATTCCATCACCAAAAGGCACCATGGGCGACATCTTTATTGGCCGACAGGCGATTTACGACCGCAAGCAGGGCGTCTACGCCTATGAATTACTGTTTCGCCCGGCACGGCAGAACACGGCCGACGTTATCGATGGCGACAAGGCGACCTCCAATGTCATCGTCAATACCTTCATGGAAATCGGGCTGGAAAAAATCGTCGGGGACAAACCGGCTTTCATCAACCTGACCCGCACCTTTTTCGTTGAAGAAAACACCATTTCACTGCCCAGGGACCGGGTTGTGCTGGAACTGCTGGAAGATATCAAGGCCGACGAGGAGGTTGTGGAAGGTGTCAAACGATTACGCCAACAGGGTTACACCATCGCGCTGGACGACTTCATCTACCACGCGTCGCTACAACCGCTGGTGGAACTGGCGGATATCATCAAGATCGATGTCATGGCGCTGAGCCATGACGAAATCCGTGATCATGTCGCCCTGTTGCGCAAACCTTCACTGCGCCTGCTGGCCGAGAAAGTGGAAACCCGCGAGGAACTCGACTTCTGCATGGAACTGGGCTTCGATTATTTCCAGGGCTACTTTTTTTCCCAACCGAAGATTATTCAGGGCCGTCGCCTGCCCAATAACCGGCTGGCGATACTCAAGCTGTTGAGTCGCCTGCAGGACCCGGATATCACGCCGGAAGCACTGGAAAACCTGATCGCCCAGGACGTCGCTTTCAGTTTCAAAATCCTGCGCTACGTGAACTCGGCCGCCATTGCGCTACCGCGCAAGATCGATTCGATTCGCCAGGCGGTGGTCATCCTCGGCATGGGACTCATTCGCTCATGGACAACCCTGCTGGCCATGTCCCAGGTCGATGACAAACCGACTGAACTGGTGGTTATCGCCATGATCCGCGCAAAAATGGCCGAGAATATGGCGCGGGCGCGCAAGGAACCGGACCCTGATGTCTACTTTACGGTAGGGCTGTTTTCCGCACTGGATGCGCTGATGGACAACAGCATGGAGGAAATTCTGACGCAGTTACCGCTCGCCGAGCACATTTCCGAAGCCTTGCTGCACCACAGCGGCATACACGGCAAGACCCTGTCCTGCGTGCTGGCCTATGAGCGGGGCGAGTGGGAAAACATCCAGTGTGACACCATGGACTCAACGGCCATACGCGACGCCTATCTCGCCGCCGTACAGTGGGCCAATGAAACCTGCCAGGCGCTCATAAACGACTGAGTGGAATTTTCTTGATCTGGATCAAGGACGGAAACCGGCTGCCCCCGTAAGCTGAGTCTCGGTTGGACTAGTGACCGGTTCGGGACGAGAGAGTTAACTGCTCAGCTTTCCCGCCCCGAACCATCGAGCTTTGTCTTCCTATCCCGTCCTTTCCGCAGTGCCGCAAGGCCCTGCGGATTTTTTTGTCAGCAGTAAACTGCCATCATCCCCCACCCTCAGGGTCCAGCCCGTTGCTACCAGTATAGTCGCCAGGTCGTCCACGACAAGTAGCGGGCCATCGTAAGCCGGCCCACAAGCCAGGTCGGCCGGTCGCCAGACGGGCACAGGTTGATCCACACCCGCCAGCGACAGGCATTCGAGCGGTTCTCCTCCCCCCTTCGAGGCATTTTCCTGCCATGACAACGGGTTACCGGCGGCGGACAACGCCACGCGCAGGTTCACGACTTCGACAGGCACATCGAGGCGGTGGCCAAACCGCTGCCGGTGCGCCTGGTGAAAAGCCTCGGCGGCCCCGGCCACACTGTCGAACGGTATATTGAGTGAAAAACTCTGCCCGGCGTAGCGACAATCCAGGCTGTAGCCGCATTCCACCGCGTCAGGCGGTACGCCTTCTTCGCGCAGTTCCTCCAGCCCCTGGTCAGCCAGCCGCCGGAATGCCGCCAGCAGGTCCGCCTCGTCACACCCGTCCAGCAGACTGTTCAGCGTGCGCGACATCTGCCGGCCACGCGGCGCCACCAGCATACCCAGCGCCGACAGTACCCCGGCGCCGGCCGGCACCATCGCCCGCTGCAGGCCCAGCGCATCCGCCAGCGCGCAGACGTGCAACCCGCCGGCGCCGCCAAACGCCGTGAGGGTAAAACCGCCCGGGTCGATACCGCGCTGCACGGAGATCACCCGCAAGGCCTGGGCCATGTGCTCGTTGGCGAGGTCGATGACACCACGCGCCGCCTGCTCCGGGGAAACCCCCATCTCCCGGCCGAGCGCCGAGATCACCCGCTGCGCCGCCGCCACATCCAGCGCCATGTCACCACCGAGAAAGGCATTCGGGCGCAGACGCCCCAGCACCAGGTTGGCATCCGTCACCGTGGCCTGCTGACCGCCACGCCCGTAACAGGCCGGCCCCGGATCCGCACCGGCCGACGCCGGCCCGACCGCCAGCATGCCGCCCTCGTCCACGCGGGCAATCGAGCCGCCGCCCGCGCCGATGGTGTGCATATCCACCATCGGCACGGCAACCGGGTAGCGGCCGATATGCCCCTGCGAGGTCAGGTTGATGCGGCCATCGATGAGCGCCACATCGGTCGATGTCCCGCCCATATCAAAGGTAAGCAACCGCTCGATGCCATGCCGCGCCGCCACATAGCGGGCGCCCATCAGGCCACCGGCCGGCCCCGATAACAACAGGTTCACCGCGCGTTGTGCGGCATGGTCTGCACGCAGGGTCAGCCCGGCGCTTTGCATGACGTGTACCGGCGCCGGCTGTACGGCCTGTTCCAGCCGCTGTAAATAACCCCGCACTTTCGGCCCCAGCCAGGCGTTCAGCCAGGTCGCCATACCGCGCTCGTACTCGCGGATTTCCGGCAACACCTCGGAAGAACAGGAGACAAACAGGCTATCGGGCAGGGCGCGACGGATCATCTGCTCGAAACGACCGTCCAGCCAGGAGAACAGCAGGTTGATGGCCACGGCCTTTGGCTGCAAGGCGGCGACCCGCTGCGCCAGCGCCGCGCACGCCGCTTCATCGAGCGGCTCGACCACGCGCCCGTCCGCGCCCAGCCGGCCACCGGTTTCCAGGCACAGTGCGGCAGGAACCGGCGGGGGATGCGGCTGTGGCTGTAACTGGTAGAGCGCCTCACGCGCCTGCCGGCCAATGGTCAGCACGTCGGCGAGCCCGTGATTGGTGATATACACCGTGCGCACGCCCTTGCCCTCGAGCGCGGCATTGGTGGCTACCGTCGAGCCATGTACCAGGTGAAACGGCTTGCCCTCCAGCCCCAGCGCCTGGATACCCTGCAGGATGGCGCGCTCGGGCGCTTCGGGCGTGGACAACACCTTGTGGGTGCGAACGCCTTGCCCGTCGAAATACACGAAATCGGTAAAGGTACCGCCCGTATCAACACCCAGCAGCATACCCGTGTTCCAGCAAGGTCTCAGTCCGCTTCCGCGACACAGTTACGCCCGGCGCGCTTGGCCTTGTACATGGCGTCGTCGGCGCGCTGCAGCAGTCGCTGCATATCGTCGCCCTCGGCACGCACCGCCAGCCCCTGGCTGATGGTCAGATCCAGCTGTTGTTTGCCCGTGTTGATGGGTTCGCCGGCGATACGCTGCCGGATACGTTCTGCGACCTGCAGCGCCGTGTGGCGCGAGGTGTTTTCCAGCACCACCACAAATTCCTCACCGCCATAACGCCCCACCAGGTCGAATTCACGCAGGGCGGCGCGGATACGCCCGCCTACCTCGGCCAGCACCT
>JALWRY010000198.1 GCA_027080445.1 Thiohalobacter sp.
GGATATCCGTCAGGCACGGGTCAACCGGGCCCTGAAATCGATGAACCTGGAAACCCGCGCACACCATAAACCCGACCAGCTCTCCGGCGGGCAACGCCAGCGTGTCGCCATTGCGCGCGCCACCGTTACCGAACCCGGAGTTCTGCTGGCCGACGAACCTACCGGCAACCTGGACCGGAAATCCGGTCAGGATGTGATCGATATTCTCGAATCACTCAACACCCGTGGCATTACCCTGATCATCGTTACCCACGATGCCGACATTGGTGGGCGCGCCCAACGCCAGATCCACATGCTGGACGGCCGTATCGAAAGCGATCAGCCGAGGGAAGACCGGCATGCGCAACCGTGATATCGGCGCCTTCGCCTGGGGCGCGCTGCGTGGCTACCCGGCTCGCACCCTGCTGATGCTGACCGCCATGGCTATTGGCGTCGCGGCCGTGGTGATACTGACAGCGCTGGGCGAGGGGGCGCGTCGCTACGTAGCCAACCAGTTTTCCTCGCTCGGCACCAACCTGATCATTGTCATACCCGGTCGCGCCGAAACCGGTGGCGTATCGCCCAGTACGCTGATGGGCGAAACCCCCCGCGACCTGACGCTCGACGATGCCATGGCGCTCACGCGCAGCTACAAGGTGCGGCGCATCGCACCCATCAATATCGGCGCAACCGATGCCGGCTGGCACGGTCGAAGCCGCGACGTGACTGTCTTCGGCACCACCCATGAACTGCTGGCGCTGCGCCACTGGACACTCGCCAAAGGCCGCTTCCTGCCCGACACCGATATCGATCTGGCAAGCCCGGTGTGCGTGATCGGTATGAAAATCCGCGATGAACTGTTTGGTCCACAACCCGCACTCGGTCAGTGGCTACGCCTTGGTGACCGGCGCTTTCGGGTCATCGGCATCCTCGGGTCTGAAGGACGATCCATTGGCGTCGATGTGCAGGAAGCCGTGATGATTCCGGTGGCTTCTGCCCAACAACTGTTCAACACCCCTTCGCTGTTCCGCATCCTGGTCGAGGCCAGAACCCGCGAAGCCATCGAGCCGGTCAAACAGTTCATTGTCGACACGCTGAAAGCACGCCACCAGGGCGAGAGAGATGTCACTGTCATTACCCAGGATGCCGTACTGGCCACCTTCGACCGGATATTCACTGCACTAACCTACGCCGTTGGCGGCATCGCCGCCATCAGCCTGATGGTGGCGGGTATCCTGATTATGAATGTCATGCTGGTTGCCGTGTCGCAACGCACCGCCGAGATTGGTTTGTTGAAGGCCCTGGGCGCCGCACCACGCCAGATTATCGCCCTGTTCCTTGCCGAAGCCTTCCTGTTGTCGGTGCTGGGCGCCAGTATCGGACTACTGCTGGGTGAGTCTGGCAGCATGTTGATTCGCTACCTGTTCCCCACACTACCCGCACACACACCGCTGTGGGCGACACTAACGGCGTTACTGGTCGCGCTGTCGACCGGGTTGCTGTTCAGCCTGTTGCCGGCACGACGCGCGGCACGGCTGGACCCGGTGCTGGCGCTGTCGGGGAGGTAATCTTACCG
>JALWRY010000199.1 GCA_027080445.1 Thiohalobacter sp.
GCAGGTTCAGCCTGTTCGAGGTGTGTGTAATGAATCAAGCGGTTGTTCTGATAGTTGAAGATGATCCCAACCTGCGGGACGCACTGTGTGCGACCGTTGAACTGGCAGGGTTCCCGGCGCTCACTGCAGAGAGTGGCGAGCAGGCGCTGGCACTGGTTGGAGAACAGGATTTCCAGCTGGTGATCAGCGATGTGCAGATGGATGGCATCGATGGGCATACCTTGCTGAACAAAATAAAAACGCTCGTGCCGGAACTGCCGGTCGTACTGATGACAGCCTATGGCACGATCGAGAAAGCGGTGGAATCCATGCGCGCCGGCGCGGCGGATTACCTGGTTAAACCGTTTGACGCCGAAGTGCTGGTGGAGATGATCCGTCGCTATCTGCCCGATCTCGACGGCGATCCCGGCATCGTTGCCGAGGATCCGGCGACACGCAAGCTGGCGGCGCTGGCGAAACGTGTTGCCGCCACCGATGCCACGGTGATGATCAGTGGTGAGTCAGGTGCGGGCAAGGAAGTGTTCGCGCGCCTGATCCATGATCATTCACCGCGTGCAAAAGGTCCTTTCATTGCCATTAACTGCGCTGCGATACCGGAGAACATGCTGGAAGCATCCCTGTTCGGTTATGAAAAGGGCGCGTTTACCGGTGCCTACCAGGCGCGGGCCGGCAAGTTCGAGCAGGCCCAGGGTGGCACTTTGCTGCTCGATGAAATTTCCGAAATGGACCTTGGCTTGCAGGCCAAGTTGTTACGGGTGTTGCAGGAACGTGAGGTAGAGCGACTGGGTGGGCGAGAGGTGATCCCGCTCGACGTTCGCGTACTGGCGACCACCAATCGCAATATGCGCGAGGAAGTCGCCGCCGGCCGCTTCCGTGAAGACCTGTTTTACCGACTCAATGTGTTCCCTTTGCACCTGACGCCATTGCGTGAGCGCCAGGCGGACATCCTGCCACTGGCCAACCGCCTGATCAAAAAATACTGTCCGCAGGGACGTTGTGTACCGCACCTGTCGAAAGCAGCGCAGCAGGCGCTGTTATCCCATCCCTGGTCCGGCAATGTGCGTGAACTCGATAATGTGATTCAACGCGCGCTGATTTTGTTAAATGGCGACCAGATTGAGGTGGAGGGTCTGTGTTTCGAGTTTGAAATGGCCAATGTACCTGAGGTGACCGCTGCGGATGGTGCACCCGCGACAACAGCCGTCAACGAGGGACTCGGCGATGATCTGAAATCGAGGGAATTTGAACTGATTCTTGATGCCCTGCGTCGGGATCGTGGCAGTCGCAAGGCTGTCGCTGAACGGCTGGGCATCAGTCCGCGCACACTGCGCTACAAGATTGCACGCATGCGTGAACAGGGTATTGCCGTTCCGGCATAGGAGGACTTCATATGAGCACAATCAGTAATGTCGATCAGGTTCTGGCGGAAATGCGGCGTCTGACCGCCGCGGCGCAAAGTGCGCCGGCGGAGCCGGACAGGCCTCAATCCGGTAGTGGGGACTTTGCTGCACTGTTGAAGCAGTCTGTGGATGAGGTCAACAGTATTCAGCACACGGCCGGCAAGTTGTCGAACGCCTTCAGCGCCGGGGACCCGAATGTGGATGTCACCGAAGTGATGGTGGCCCTGCAGAAGGCCGGCCTCGCATTCCAGGCCATGACCGAAGTGCGTAACCGCCTGGTGTCAGCCTACCAGGACATCATGAGCATGCAGGTTTAATGGGGTCGGGGAACAGTTATGGCATTGGTTAAACAACAAACGGTTCAGGGATTCCAGGGCTTGCCTGCACTGCGCCAGATCGGGTTGATGATCGGGCTGGCGGCCAGTGTGGCGCTGGGTGTGGCCGTGGTACTCTGGTCCCAGAAACCGAATTACACAGTGCTCTATGCCGGGCTGGGCAACAAGGATGCCGGTGAGGTGGTCGATGCGCTGAAGAAAAACGGTATTGCCTTCGAGATTGACCAGAAAACCGGTGCGGTGATGGTCGACAGCAGCCGGGTACGCGATGCGCGTATGGAGCTGGCAAAGGACGGTTTGCCGGAAGGCAACGCCATGGGTTTCGAGATGTTACAGAAGGACCAGGGCTTCGGCACCAGCCAGTTTATCGAAACCGCACGTTACCAACACGCGCTGGAAGGCGAACTTGCCCGCACCATCAGTACCCTGCGTAATGTCGAATCAGCGCGACTACACCTGGCGATTCCGAAACGTTCGGTATTTCTGCGTGACCGCGCCGACCCGACGGCGTCGGTCATGGTTAACCTGAATTCCGGACGCACGCTGGATGAAGATCAGGTCGCGGCGATTGTGCACCTGGTGTCATCCAGTGTGCCCTACCTGAAACCGGAGAAGGTTACGATTGTTGACCAGCGAGGTAACTTGCTGAGCAACGGTGCCGACAGCGGAAAAATGGCAGCCAGTTCCAGCCAGTTTGCCTACACCCGCAAGCTGGAAAAAACCTACACAGACCGTATTCGTAATCTGCTCGAACCTATTGTCGGGGCGGGCCGGATTCGCGCCACGGTGAATGCAGACCTTGACTTTACGACGACCGAACTCACCAGGGAAAATTATAATCCGGATTTACCCGCCTTGCGCAGCGAGGAGGTCAGTGAAGATGCTTCCCGTGATGGTAGTGGCGCTTCCGGCATTCCCGGTGCGCTGTCCAACCAGCCACCGGCTGCGGCTACATTACAGGATCCCAATGCGCCGCCTGGAGATGCCGGAGCAGCCGGTGGTAGCGGCAGTACCAGTAAGCACAGTGTACGTAACTACGAACTGGATAAAACGATCAGTCATACCCGTTTGCCGACGGGCAATATTCGCCGCCTGTCGATCGCCGTGGTGGTCGATAACAAGCAGGAACTTGACGACAATGACGAGCTGGTCAGCAAACCCTGGAGCAAGGATGAACTGGACCGCTTTACCAGGCTGATCAAGGAGTCTGTCGGTTTTGACGGGCAACGCGGGGATACCGTGAATGTGATCAATGTTTCGTTTATTCCCCCGGCTGAACCCGAACCGGTGCCTGAATTGTCGCTGATGCAGCAGCCGTGGATCTGGGACGTTGCCAAACAGGCCGTCGGCGCACTGGGTGTCCTTTTCCTGGTGTTTGGCGTGCTGAAACCGGTCATGCGCAGTCTCGCCGAAAAGGGCGAACAGCTTGGACAGCAACAGGCTGCAGTCACGGCTGCCGAGGGTGGCGGCGGAGATGGCGTCGGTCAGGATCAGCTCAGCCTGTCCGGTGGCGGTACGCCGCAACTGGCCGCACCGCAAGGTGGCTATGAACAGAGTCTGGAGACCGCAAAAAGTGTGGTCAACGACGACCCGAAACGTGTTGCCCAGGTCGTCAAAAACTGGGTAGGCGAAGATGGCTGAGGCTACACAAAAAATGAATGGTACGGAACGTGCCGCCGTACTGTTGCTGACACTGGGTGAGGAAAGCGCCGCCCAGGTGCTCAAGCACATGGGGCCGAAGGAGGTGCAGAAGGTTGGCGCCGCCATGGCCGCCATGACCAATGTCCCGCGCGACCAGGTGACCAGCGTGCTCGAGAACTTTACCGAGACCGTTCAGCAACAGACGGCGCTTGGTGTCGGCGCCGAGGAATATATCCGCACGGTCATGGTCGATGCGCTGGGTGAAGACAAGGCCAAGGGCCTGATGGACCGCATCCTGCTGGGTAGCAGCACCAAGGGGCTGGAAGCCCTGAAATGGATGGACGCCCGTGCTGTCGCCGAGCTGATTCGCCTGGAGCACCCGCAGATACAGGCCATCGTACTCTCCTATCTGGATAACGATCATGCCGCCGAGGTCATCAAGTTCTTCCCGGAACGTAACCGGCACGATGTGTTGCTGCGTATCGCTACGCTGGATGGTGTTCAGCCGAGTGCCTTGCAGGAACTCGATGAAATTCTTGAGCGCCAGTTCTCCGGTAACCAGAACGTCCAGTCATCCAGTGTCGGTGGCATCAAGGCGGCCGCGGATATCCTGAATTTTGTCGACAGCTCGCTTGAAGGCGAAATCATGGAATCCATCAAGGATGCCGATGCCGAACTGGGCCAGCAGATCCAGGATCTGATGTTCGTCTTCGACAACCTGATCGATGTCGATGACCGCGGTATCCAGGCCCTGTTGCGTGAAGTGTCTTCCGAGACCCTGATCCTGGCGCTCAAGGGGGCCGATGAAGGCATGAAAGAAAAAGTCTTTGCGAATATGTCCAAGCGTGCGGCGGAAATGATGCGTGACGACCTTGAAAACAAGGGACCGGTGCGCCTGAGTGAAGTGGAAGGCGCACAGAAGGAAATTCTCGCAATAGCCCGCCGCATGTCCGAGTCCGGTGAAATTGCGCTGGGTGGCAAGGGAGCGGAGCAGTTTGTCTAGGGTAATCCGCGCCGATGAACTGGAAGACTGCGAAGCCTGGCATGTACCCGAGGTGGGTGCCGGCGGTGAAGCGCAGCGACCGGTCACCGCCCGCCAACTCGAAGAGATCCAGGCGCAGGCGCGTCAGGAAGGTTTCGAGCTGGGACGCAAGGAAGGTCGTGAAGCCGGCACGCAGGAATTCGTTGAACGCATACAACGACTGGAACAGTTGATAACTGCCCTTGACCAGCCATTTGAAATGCTGGATGCATCGGTCGAACAGCAACTGGCGCAACTGGCCATGATTGTTGCCCGGCAGCTGGTGCGTCGGGAACTCAGGACTGAACCGGAACAGGTTATCGGGGTGGTACGCGATGCGCTCGCGGCCTTGCCGGTGAGCGCGCGTCATGTGCGCCTGTCGCTGCACCCGGAAGATGCGGCGCTGGTGCGGGAAGCCCTGTCGTTGCAACAGGGTGAGGCCAGTATCCAGGTCGTCGAGGACCCGGTACAGGCGCGCGGGGGTTGCCGGGTGTTAACCGAGAGTTCGCAGATCGATGCGACCGTTGAATCACGGCTCAATGCCATTATTGCCAACACGCTAGGCGGCCTGCGCCGCAGCGATGAAGACGAGGGGGATGCCTGATGCCGCAAACTGCGCGTAGTCAAATCTGGCAACAGCGTTTGCAACCCTACCTGCAACGCGCCGGTGAGCCACAGCCGATGGTCGTTGCGGGCAAGTTGACGCGTATGGTCGGTCTGACGCTGGAGGCAGTGGGTTGCCAGGCGGCGATCGGTGCGCGTTGCATGATTGAGTCTGTCCAGGGGGAGCCCATTGAAGCCGAAGTGGTGGGCTTCCACGACGATAAAATTTACCTGATGCCGATTGGCGAATTACAGGGGCTGGGGCCGGACGCCAGGGTGATTCCCATGCCCGGTATCTGTGAAGTGCCGGTGGGTGAGTCATTGCTCGGCCGTGTGATTGACGGCGCCGGTCATCCCCTCGATGGCAAGGGACCCTTACATAACGAGGCGCGTGCGCCACTGGGCGGTCGGCCGATCAACCCGCTGACGCGTGCCCCGATTCGTGAGCCGCTGGATGTCGGTGTTGCTGCGATCAATGCCTTGTTGAGCGTCGGGCGAGGCCAGCGTATGGGCCTGTTCGCCGGTTCCGGCGTGGGCAAGAGTGTACTGCTCGGAATGATGACGCGTTACACCAATGCCGATGTGATTGTGGTGGGCCTGATCGGTGAACGAGGCCGTGAGGTCAAGGAATTCGTACAGAACATTCTGGGTGAGGCAGGCTTGTCGCGCGCCGTGGTGGTCGCGACGCCCGCCGATACCACGCCGCTGATGCGACTGCATGGCGCCATGATGGCGACCAGTATCGCCGAGCATTTTCGCGACCAGGGCAAGCAGGTTCTGTTATTGATGGATTCATTGACACGTTTCGCCCAGGCGCAACGTGAAGTGGCGCTTGCCATCGGCGAACCGCCGGCCACCAAGGGTTACCCACCCTCGGTATTTGCCAAGTTGCCTCAGCTGGTAGAACGCGCCGGCACCGGTGACCGGGGTGGCTCCATAACGGCTTTCTACACCGTGCTGGCCGAGGGTGACGACCAGAACGACCCGATTGCCGACGCCGCACGCGCGATCCTGGATGGCCATATCGTACTGTCGCGCGAGTTGGCGGAAGCCGGCCATTACCCGGCTATCGACATCGAGGCGTCTATCAGCCGCGTAATGGTCGATATTGTCGCACCGGAACATGATCTTGCCGCGCGCCGCTTCAAGCAGATTTTCTCCATGTACCGACAGAATCGTGACCTGATCAATGTGGGTGCCTACCAGGCCGGCAGTGATCCGAGAGTTGATGAGGCCATCGCCATGTACCCGCAGCTTGCACACTTCCTGCAACAGCACATGCACGAACAGGTGCCCTGGAATGACAGCCTGGCGGGCCTGGCCACAGCGCTTGGCGTTCCACCGGGTAGTGGTGATACGACTAACGCTGAGCCGGCATCGGCCGACAACCCGGTACACTGAGAACAAAGATGTTGCATGCCATGAGCCGATCAAAACGTATGAAGCCGGTACAACGCG
>JALWRY010000200.1 GCA_027080445.1 Thiohalobacter sp.
CGCGTAATGCCAGTTCCATCATTGCCGTAATGGCATGACGACCTTTCGTAGATAATTTCATGATTCGCCTCATTTGCTTTACAGGCGCTGCACCGTTGTGCGCGTCTCCGTTTCATGAACCTGAGGAGTATAATAGTAATACTTGAGTCTTTTAGTCAAGTATAAAAAGCAGAGAGTCAAAAACCCGCCGTGATGCAGGCAGCATCACGGGCAGGGAAAACCTGTTTGTCGGAGGGTATTAAACCGCGAACTGCCGGCAGTCGTCAAGCCGCCAGGCGTTGCGCAAGATCCTCAAGTTCTTCTTTATTATCAAAGAGTTTTGCGGCAGCATCGAGCACCGTTTGTTCGTCCAGTTCGAGCATTTGCAGGGAAAATGCCGGCAGGCCTCCCGTTTCAGTCTCGCCCAGCCCGTGCAGGGCGAGGGCGCGGTTGGCAATCAGCACCAGCTGTGGATAAACCGCATGCGCATCCCAGTAATCCGGGTTGTGATGGTGGCGAACTGCTGTAGTGAGTTCGGCGGGCAGGCCCCAGGCCTGCATCAACCAGGCGCCGATCTGGTCGTGTGTGACGCCAAGCACATGACGTTCCAGCTCGCAGGTGGGCATCTCCGGGTTGGCCTGGGAGAATCGATTGAGAATGAAAAATTCCGGCTGGAAGGTATGTCCCAGCACCAGGCGCCCGAGGTTTTGCAGCAATCCGGCGAGATAGGCGGTTCCGCGCGGCGGACGCATCTTGCCGGGGAGTTGTTGGCCCAGTGTTTCCACCAGGCGCGCGGCAAACACCGCGTGTTTCCAGAAGGCGTCCATGCCAAACGGTCCATCCTGGGGAACCTTGAGCGACTTGCCGATGGAAAAACCCAGCGCCAGGTTCAGGACATATTCGAACCCCAGCACCCGTGCAATGGCGGTTTGCAGGTTCTTGATGCTGCCCGCATAGCCGTACAGCGAGGAGTTGGCGTAGCGCAGTACCTGCGCGGCAAGTCCCGGGTCCTGGCCAATAATATCGGCCAGCTGGCGGGCATTCGCGCGCGGGTCGGCGGCCAGCTGGAGAATCTGTGCGGCGGTTGTCGGCAGGGCGGGCAGCTCGTGAAATTCCTCGATATCGCGTTTTACCCGCGCCGGCGTGAACTGCTCCACCACGTGAGACAGGGCTGGCTCATCGCTATGCAGCGTGGTGACCGGGAGAGAAAACGCTTCGACACGGACATTGCCCAGCAGCTTGCGGTAATCATCCTGTGACATCTGTACCAGGGAGGTGTGCGTGCCAGGTTCAAAGATGACGCTGGGCATGGCATCCACGGCCTGATCGACAATCACGTCAAGGTCATAGGCCGGCGCCAGTGGCGGGTACGAGCCCGGCTCACAGTCCTCGAAGATGGCGGTAAGCTGGTGACCGGGAACCAGTTCCAGCTCGCGGTGGAGTAATTTGCACAGGGCCTCGAAATCCAGCACATGGGTGGCCGGCAGGACAGCCATCAACAGGCCCTGGCCGTCGACCAGCACCACGGCGCGAACCATCTGGTCGAGAGGGATCTCGCAGGCTTCCGCTGCCTGGGTCAGGGTATTGGTTCTGCGGTGCAGTAGCACTTCATAGTGATTCTGTTCACGATCCAGCAGTGCGCGGACATTGACCGGTATAGCCATCCTGTTACTCCCTTGTGCCAGGTTGATATGGGCAGACAAAAGCAAGAACTGCACCACTGTTGAAAACCTGATAGAATTCAGTATCCTGAAAATTGCGGTGCCGGGGGGTGCCGGTCCGGGCGACAAAGGTTCGACGTTTGACCCGGGTCGGAGCGGTGGATTTGCCAGAATCGGCGCCAGAAATAACACAGTAAAACTCACTGGAGCCAACATGCCTTCTGAATTTAATGCGGGTACCGAACGGCGCGGTCGTTCACGGGAAAAGCTGGCAACGCTGGTCAAGACGCGCAGCGAAACCCTGTCACTGTATACAGAACTCGCCAACCAGCAGCCGTTCGAGGGCGATGAAGCCACCCGTGAGGCCTTGCAGGATTTTTGTCAGGCGCTGGTCGATTACGCCGCCAGCGCACACTTCCAGCTATACCGTTATATATCTGACAGGCTGGAGCGCCGTACCCCGGTGCTTGAAATTGCCGATGCGATCTACCCGCGTATTGCACAGACGACGGACATGATCCTGCGTTTCAACGACAGGTATGATGGTGTTGACCTGATGACCTGTGACGAAAAAATACTGGAACGCCTTGCCAGCGACCTTTCCCTGCTCGGGGAAACGCTTGCCGAGCGTATTCAGCTGGAAGACCGGGTCATTGGTGCGATGACCGGTCAGGTTCACTGATTCCCGGCGGGTTCGCCAGCGCCAGTATCCTGTCCGCCTGCTCTCGGCTCAGGTAGCGCCAGGGCCGGGGGATCAACGCCGGCACATGGCGCTGGTAGTCACGGTAGGCTTCCCCGTAACACGCCACCAGTTTGCGCTCTTCAAGGCGTGAACCGATGATGAGATATAACGTGATAATGATCGCGCTGGTGAGTAGCGCAGCGTTCATCTCCCGCGTCCATACAATCACCAGTCCATAAAAATACCAGGGATGCCTGACGAAACGGTGCGCCATCGACAGGCTCATCGGCGGTGTCGTGTCGGCTTCGTGTGGCGGGCAGGAGAGCTGGCGCAGCCCCAGGAACTCGGCGTTGTCATACATCCTCAGACTGAAGGCGAAGCCGGCCAGCGCCGCAATCGCCGCGCCATCCATGATCCAGCGGAGTCCCCCGGGCCAGCGCCAGAGCAACTCGCCCGGGTAGCGGGCCATCAGGCCCAGCGGTACCAGCAGCAGTAACCCGGCGAGCAGGTTATACACCAGCCGGTAGGCCCGGAACCCGTTCGGGAACAGTCTTTTTGCCAGGTGCTTGACCGATTCCGACGCTAGCAGTGAATGGATGATGCCGTATACGACCCAGCTGACGGCCAGCAGGATGAGCTGTTTCCCGGGAGAAAAGGGCATTTATGCTTCCTGTGCTTGAGGGTGGCCGTGTAATATTAGCAGCCTTTAAACCAAGAGTGACTTCGTTATGACACACCGTAGCAATTACCGGGCACTGCTGCTCGCGTGTTTGTCCCTGGGTGTATTCAATGCGGGCATTATTCATTCAGCCGATGCCGCGCAGAAGGCTGTTACGGAACAACCGAAAGCCGGCCCCGACAAAATACACGGCAAGGTAACGGCTGTTATTGAAGCCTCCGCGTATACCTATGCCGAGGTCGATACCGGGAAAAAGAAGGTCTGGGCCGCCGGGCCAACCACCCCGCTCAAGGTGGGCGACATGATTGGCTTTTCAACAGCAATGTCTATGAAAAACTTTCACAGCCAATCCATGCAGCGCGACTTTCCCCTGATCTATTTTGTCGGCAGGTTTGTTGTCGACAAAAAAGCCGCAACAAGCAAAGCCGCAGCAATTGCTTCACCGCACAGCCGAATCAGGCAAGAGCAGGTGGCCAAAGCGGTAAAGGGCATCAGTAAAGCGGAAGGGGGAAGTACCATCGCCGAAATCTATGCCCATAAACAGCATCTTGACGGCAAAACAGTACGAGTACGCGGCAAAGTCAGCAAATTCACGCCTGGTGTCATGGGAAAGAACTGGATTCATATCAGGGATAGCAGCAGCCCTGATGATCTGACTGCCACTACGGAGGGCAAGGCTGCAATAGATGACGTTGTTATTATTGAAGGGAAAATCGGACTGGATAAGGATTATGGTTACGGGTATGTTTATCCGGTCATTGTGGAAGGCGCCAGGATAATAAAGAAATAGGCCTTACCTGCATGAAACAGAAGAAGTCCCCCGGCATCGGCGATATGGCTGCCTTGCTCGATATTATGGCGCGCCTGCGCAACCCCGAGGGCGGTTGCCCCTGGGACCTGCAGCAGGACTTCGCCAGTATTGCCCCCTATACCCTGGAAGAAGCCTACGAGGTGGCGGACGCGATTGAGCGTCATCAGCCGGATGAACTGCGTGACGAGCTGGGCGACCTGTTGTTCCAGGTAGTTTTCCATGCGCAGATGGCCAGTGAAAAAGGCTGGTTTGATTTTGCCGAGGTGGTGGAGGCCATCAATACCAAAATGTTGCGTCGTCATCCGCATGTGTTTGGCGATGAAAGTGTTGCTGACGCCAAAGCGCAGTCGGAAGCCTGGGAACGGCACAAGGAACATGAGCGTGCGCAGCGCGGGGATAAGGCGGATGTCAGTGCGCTGGCCGATATTCCTGTCGCCTTACCGGCGCTGGTGCGCGCGCAGAAGATCCAGCGCCGTGCGGCGCGCGTCGGCTTCGACTGGAACCGCGTCGATGAAGTGCTGGAAAAGCTTGAAGAGGAAGTAGCCGAACTGCGTGAGGCTATTGCCAGCCGGGAAAGTCAGCAACGTCAGTGCGAGGAACTGGGTGATATCCTGTTCAGTTGCGTGAACATGGCGCGCTTTCTGGAGGCCGATGCCGAGCAGGTATTGCGTCATGCCAGCAGCAAGTTCTCCGGGCGGTTTCGCCAGGTCGAAGTGCTGGCCGCGAAGGCCGGCCGAACGTTGAGTGATTGTTCTCTTGTCGAGCTGGAAGCTTTTTGGCAGCAGGCCAAAAGTGAGTCGGAGGGTGCGTAGGGACGCCGCTATTCCCGCAGTTTTACCGTTAATTTGCCGTCATCGACTTCAATGTGATCGACGCCATCGGCAAAGGCTTTCCAGAACCCTTTGCTTTCTCCAAACTCATGGATCAGGTCGACGTTCTTGATGCCACCCAGCCAGGCGTTGGGCAGTGGCACGCCCATAATGCTGATGCCCTTGAGCACCACCACCGGGCGCGCATTCCGGTAGGCCAGTTCCAGGCCGGCCCGGGCGCGAATAATCTTGCCACCCAGTACCGGGAAGTCCGGGTCTACCGGAATCAGGAGTTTGGCGCTGACCAGGTCGTCGGACAGGTCGATCGCCACTTTACGCGCCAGGTCGGTATTGTTTGCCAGCAGGGCGTTGATCTCTTTCTCGGTGAATTTCACTTCACGCCTGGCGCCCTTCTCGCTGTAGGGCTCGGGTTTCAGTGCCGGCAGGTTCTGACGGGTTTTTGCGGGATGATTTCCTGAGTGGTTGGGCGCGAATCCTCCCAGCCAGTCGAGTTTATGTTCCAGTACCTGTTGTTCCTTCTGCGACAGGGTGACGGGCGTGAATTCGGACGGAAACAGGTAGGTTTTCACGGCCCAGACGGTCGCGATCACGGTGACCAGCACCGTCAACAGTACCAGCAGTGATACGTGCAGCCAGTCGAACCGGCCGCGAGGCGTTTCCTGGTGGGTGGCGTCGTGATTCATGGTCAGGATCATACGGGGTACCGACCACCTCCTGTCAATGTTCTTCCAATGGATCAAAACAGTGCGAAATCGGGCGGCATCCGCTTGAAAACTGTGCGTAAAATCAATATGTCTCGAAGTACGATTGATAATGTGTTGAAAATCATTAAGGTATGCAATCTTGTGGTGGCGTAATTCTGCACAATAACAGAACGATTGGGAGTCGATAATGGAAGCTTATCAAGCGGGCAGCGATGTACTGTTCATTTTACTGGGCGCGATCATGGTGCTGGCCATGCATTCAGGTTTCGCTTTTCTGGAAGTTGGCACAGTGCGCAGCAAGAACCAGGTCAATGCGCTGGTCAAGATCATCGCGGATTTTGCCATATCGACCATCGCCTATTTTTTCATCGGTTTCAGTGTCGCTTACGGCGTGGACTTTTTCTCCGGCGCCGAGGTGCTGGCTCAGAAACACGGTTACGAGCTGGTGAAGTTCTTCTTCCTGCTGACCTTTGCCGCGGCGATACCTGCCATCATTTCCGGGGGGATCGCCGAGCGCGCGCGTTTCAATCCGCAACTGCTGGCAACCTTTATATTGGTCGCAGCGGTCTACCCGTTCTTTGAAGGCATCACCTGGAACGGGAATTACGGCATCCAGCAGTGGATCGAAACCAGTTTCGGGGCGCAATTTCACGATTTTGCCGGCTCGGTCGTGGTCCATGCCATGGGCGGCTGGATTGCCCTGGCGGCCGTACTGCTGCTGGGCGCCCGGCACGGACGTTACGACAAGCAAGGGCGGATTACCGCCCACCCGCCCTCCAATATTCCCTTTCTTGCGCTGGGCGCCTGGATACTGTCGGTCGGCTGGTTCGGGTTTAACGTGATGTCGGCGCAGACCATCGATGCGGTGAGTGGGCTGGTTGCCGCCAATTCGCTGATGGCCATGGTCGGCGGCATTCTGGCCGCCCTGTTTGTCGGCAAGAACGACCCGGGTTTCGTGCACAACGGGCCGCTGGCCGGGCTGGTGGCGGTGTGCGCCGGTTCGGATGTCATGCACCCGCTTGGCGCACTGGTTACCGGTCTGGTGGCCGGCGGGGGATTCGTCTGGCTGTTTACCCTGACCCAGAACCGCTGGAAGATCGACGATG
>JALWRY010000201.1 GCA_027080445.1 Thiohalobacter sp.
CCCCCTGTGTCTGTGGAGAGATTACCACGGCGCTGCGCGCCTCGTAATGACGAGATGGGGGGGGGTGGCCGGCAATGCTACTTGTAAACCACCCTCACCTGTTCCTCCCCGGCCAGTTCGCGAAGACGATTCAGCAACTCATCGGTGGGATGCACCCGCCATTCGTCACCCAGCGTCAGGTGAGCCTGGGCTACATCGCCGTGATACTGGATGCCGACCGGGCAATTGCCTTCACGGAAGGGAGACAACACGCCGGCGAGTGATTTCATAAAGCCGTTACCCGCCTTGCGCGCGCCAACGTCCAGCACCAGACGGCGGGCGAATACCTCGCGCGCCTGGTCCATTTCAAAAATCTTTTCGGCATTGAGGCGCATGCTGTCGGTGTAGTCATCGTGTGCCAATGTGCCTTGCACGACCAGCACCTTGTCATTGGCGAGGATAGCCTGGTGCTGTTCGAACACACGGGTGAACAGGCGCATTTCCATACGGCCGGTGCCATCATCCAGGGTCAGGAACGCCATACGGCCGCCGCTTTGCGTCGGGCGGGTACGGAACTCCACGACCAGCCCGGCGATGACCACACTGCGGTCCTTGCCGCGTTGTCGTGAACCTGATGCCGTGCTGTCATCCACCAGGTCACTGAGCGGTCCGGTCACCATACTGGCGAGCTCGTCACGGTAGCGGTCGATAGGATGCCCGGTGAGATACAGGCCGAGCGTTTCTTTCTCCCCGGCCAGGCGTTGTTCGTCATCCCATTCCGGTTGTACGGGGACATCGACAGGCGGTGCTTCGGTGGGCGCCACCACGTTGCCGAACATATCGGTCTGGCCGGCAGCGGAGTCGCGTGAATGTTGCTCGGCAAGCTTGATCGCATCGGGAAGACAGGCCATCAGCGTCGCGCGGTTTTCACCGAGCTTGTCCAGGGCGCCGGCGCGTATCAGCGCCTCGTACACCCGCCGCGTAACCTTGCGCGAATCCACGCGTCGACAGAGGTCGTGCAATGAGGCGTAAGGGCCGTTTGCGGTGCGCTCCTGGATAATCACTTCAATCGCACCTTCCCCTACACCCTTTATCGCACCGAGCCCGTAAATCACCGTACCCTTATGGGCCTCATCGCTGGCGGTTTCCACCGTAAAGGCAAACCCGGAACGGTTGATATCGGGCGCCACCACTTCCAGCGGGATATGCCGGCACTCGTCGATGAGCGTGACAACCTTGTCGGTGTTGTCCATATCCGCCGACAATACCGCCGCCATGAACGGCGCCGGGTAGTGCGCCTTGAGCCACGCGGTCTGGTAGGACACCAGCGCATAGGCGGCGGAGTGTGATTTGTTGAAGCCGTAACCGGCAAACTTCTCCATCAGGTCGAAGATATAGGTTGCCGTCTTTTCCTCGACACCGCGTTCCAGCGCGCCTTTGGTAAAGATATCGCGCTGCTTGGCCATCTCTTCGGGTTTTTTCTTGCCCATGGCGCGGCGCAGCAGGTCGGCGCCGCCGAGACTGTAGCCCGCCAGTACCTGGGCGATCTGCATGACCTGTTCCTGGT
>JALWRY010000202.1 GCA_027080445.1 Thiohalobacter sp.
CAAAACTCTGTTGGCGCATCGTTCGCTTCCTAATTGAATGACTTTCTGTATTATCTCAGATATTGGGAATTAATCAGAGTGTCCTTAAATCAGTTGTGTCGTCCTGATGCTGTTGTTTTTCACGGAACCAACTACACTTGCAACTGTCCTCGTAACGGGATATCCCAACCATCACGAGTTACCAAAGGAGCAGGTTATGAAAATGATGAAAACGACCGGAATTGCCGCCGCCATGGCGGCCGCCACCCTTTTCGCCACCGCCCCCACGACGGCAACCGCCGCCGAGGGCAATGGTGCAAAAGCCGATGTACATTGCTATGGCGTGAACAAGTGTAAAGGGCACAACGATTGTGGTACAGCCCAGAATGGCTGTGCCGGTCACGGCAAGTGTAAAGGCCAGGGTTTCGTGGTCATGTCCAAACATGCCTGTGACGCCATTGGCGGTAAAACGAAAGCCAAGTAGTGACCGGGGTAAGGTGCGGGACAATAAGTCCCGCACCCTGGTTATCCAGCATCAACATTGTCGAGGTGGCGTGAATGGGTTCAGAACACAGTGATGCCGTGACAGCAAGCGGGTTGCCCCGGCCCTTCCTGGGCTACGGCCTGGGGCTGCGTCCCGATTATTACGAAGAAATTCTCAACACCTTGCCGGCTGTCGACTGGTTCGAGGTGTTGTCGGAAAACTATATGGTCGACGGCGGCAAGCCGCTGTATTACCTGGACCGTGTCCGTGAACACTACCCGATGGTGATGCACGGCGTATCCCTGTCCATTGGCGGTACGGACCCGCTTGACCGTGATTACCTGCAACGCCTGAAACAGCTCGCCGCGCGCATTGAACCCGAATGGATTTCCGATCACCTGTGCTGGACCGGGGTACACGGCTATAATTTGCATGACCTGATGCCGCTGCCTTATACACAGGAAACCGTCCGCCACGTCGCCGATCGCGTGAGCCAGGTACAGGACTTTCTCGGGCGGCAGATTCTGCTGGAGAATGTCTCCAGCTATGTCAGTTACCGGCACTCGGAGATGAGCGAGTGGGAATTTTTCTCGGCAGTCGCCGAAGCGGCCGACTGCCTGATGCTGTTTGATATCAACAATGTTTATGTCAGCGCCCGCAACCACGGCTTTGACCCCGAAGCCTACCTGTATGGGGTACCGCCGGAACGGGTGCGCCAGTTCCATCTCGCCGGGCACACCGACTACGGTGATTACGTGATCGATACCCATGACCACCCCATCATCGATGCCGTCTGGGAGCTGTACGTGAAGTCGCTGCAGCACTTTGGCCCGGTATCGACCATGATCGAACGCGATGACCGGATGCCACCGTTCAATGAATTGTTACAGGAATTGCAGCAGGCGCGGCAACTCGGTGAGCGGGTCTTGCAGGCCGCCTGATGGATAAGGCGTTGCAGGCGTTGCAAACGGCGTTCTACCGCCAGATCGTGGCCGGGGAGGCGGAGATCTGCAACCAGATCGAATCCAGCGCGGCAATGCCCGCCAGTGAGCGTGTATCGATCTATGCGAATGCCTACTGGTCCCGCCTGGTTGAGGTGCTGGCAACCGATTACCCGGCGCTGCAGGGGATACTGGGCGAGGAGGACTTTACTGAACTCGGTAATGCCTATATTGCGGCTTACCCGTCCACTTATTTCTCATTGCGCTGGTTCGGCCGTTCGCTGGCCACCTTTCTCGCCACACAACAACCCTGGCAGGCACAGCCCTGGCTGGCCGAACTGGCGGCGGTTGAATGGGCCTTTGTCGATGCCTTCAATGCCGCTGAGGCGGAGATCGTAACCGCGTCTGACATCCAGGCGCTTGCGCCGCAGGACTGGCCGGGCCTGAGCTTCCGCTTTCATCCGTCAGTTGCCTGCCTGGACCTCCACTGGTGCGTCATGGCCCAGTGGCAGGCTTACCGTGAATCCACTCCCTTACCCGCTGCAGAAGCCTGTGAGCCGCCGCAGACGGTGTTGTTCTGGCGTCACCAGCGGGTCACCCGCTACCGGGTGCTCGAAGTTGATGAAGCGCCCGTGTTGCGACAGGCGATGGAGGGGGCGAACTTTGCCACACTGTGTGAATTACTGGCGGACAGCCATGCCGTGGAAGCGGTGGCGCTACGCGCGGCCAGTCTGCTGAAACGCTGGTTGACCGATGGCCTTGTCTGCCGGCTGCTGACTGACGTTTAGTTCAGTTTGTGCGTGGCGCCTGATTCGGTATTGGACCCGTTGCCGGAAATCCTGTCCTGCGCCGCGAAATCCAGCCGCGGTTCCTGGATCGCGTCGCCACACAATTTCGCCGAACTGCTCGCCAGGTGTTCGTAGACCTTTTTGTAGCTGCTGGTCATGTCCTGTACCAGCTCGGAAGTCCGCTCGAAGTGTTCTGCCACTTCGCCACGGTAACGGGCGGTCTCTGCCTTCAGCTTTTCCAGTTCCTGCGCCAGGGCTTCACTGCGCTTGTTGTCGGCATTCAGGAAGAAATGGATGGCATAGCCGGCGGCAAGTCCCAGGGCAAAGGCGATCAGTCCGACAGACCCGATCCAGACTGTTTCGTCACCGTTCATTGGCGTATGCTCCTGTGGCAAGTTCAAGACTGATCATAGGCGAAAATCCTGCTGATTCCCAGCTCGACCCCCCCGGGGCAACGCTGGTTACGCGTCATTGCGAGGAGCGGAGCGACGCGGCAATCTCTGTCCGGTTAGCGCGAGACCCGAAGAG
This sequence comes from Thiohalobacter sp., assembly GCA_027080445.1. Taxonomy (GTDB): domain Bacteria; phylum Pseudomonadota; class Gammaproteobacteria; order DSM-19610; family DSM-19610; genus Thiogranum. Next base: position 2,721 of record JALWRY010000202.1, read on the forward strand.
ATTGCCGCGCTGCGCTTGCAATGACGTGAATTCTGAATTAATCGGAGTTACCGTAGTTGCCTGTGAGGCGGACAGTGATTATGGAGCCATGACCAAAACGGCAGAACAAAAAGACTACCGGCGCATTTTTTTGCTCAGCCACATGCGCGCCTACAGCAGCCTGACGGGCCATATCCTTGGCTCGCACCCGCACATCAACGGCTACTACGAAATGCACCTGTCCTACACCGGGCCGGCGGATCTTGACCGGCAGTTACGCCTCTACCGGCAGTCGGATAGCCTGAAACCCGGCAGCCGCTACCTGTTCGATAAACTGCTGCACAACGATTACACGCTGGATGCGCAGCAGCTGACGGGCGCCGGCGACAGGCTGCTGGTAAGCCTGCGCGCCCCGCAGCCCACCCTGAAAAGCATTCTCCACCTGTTCCGGGCGCGCTCGAGCGAGGAACCCTATGCCGATCCGGCGCAGGCTACGGCGTATTACATCCAGCGCCTGGCGGCGCTGGCGGATTTCGGCCGGGAAAACCCGGGAGGCTATTACTATTTCGACGCGGAACGGCTCATCACAGACAGCCCGAACCTGCTTGGAGCCCTGACACAATGGTGCGACCTGACGCCCCCCTTGTCTGACCGTTACCAGACTTTTGCACTGACCGGTCAGCCCGGGGCAGGGGATTCCTCGCGCCGGATTACGAGCGGAAAAATCCAGGCTTCGGAAAACGTTTATGCGGATATCCGGCTGGATGCACCGCACCTACGGCAGGCGGAGCAGGCTTATATCGAATACCGTGACGAACTATTGCGGTATGCCAGGGCGTCGATGACGGTTCAGGTCGGGGAAGTGGAGAACAGCTGATCCCAGGCGTCGCGTGACGCGCGGTAGGCGAGGATCGCTGAGGCAATCTGTTGCTTGCGCCGGTCCCGGTGCGCGCTGTCCTGTATCTGCCGGTAGGCCGTGGACTGTTCGCCGAAGTTGAGGTCGATATTACGGATAAACTGCTGCATCGCAGGTACAGCCGCTGAAGCCCGCGCGTCCTGCTGCCACCAGTGCTGCCCGTCGTTGACCAGCAGTTTGAGCCGGGCGTTCCTGTCCTGCACCTCACGGTGCTTGGCCGTGTACAGGGCCATAAGTTCCTGTTCGGTTTCCTCCAGCGCCTGCGTCACCGACGCCTGGCTGAACCCCTGGCCGGCATCCCCGTGGCGGGTCAGCCGGGCCACGCTGAATAACATCAGGTCCCCGAAGAACTGGCGTTCGAACTCATCGGCCAGGTCGATGGTTTCATTGCCGCCTTCCACCCCCGGCCTGAACTGGCCGTCCCCGTCATCGTGTATATGCCGGGTATGCAGCATGGGCAGGTTGACCGACACAAAGCGCGCGCCGATCTCGGCCTGGATCAGGCGCCCGGCCGTGGGCCCGGACATGCGCAGGCGCAGGTTACCGAAGGGGATGATGTACTTCAGTCCGTCGTGGTTGGCAATATAGTTGCCCGGGTAGATGGTCCTGGCCGGGGACAGTTCCGTAAAGCCGGCGCCGTAGTGGAAGCCGGTCTGCCGCGTCAGGTGTTCGCCGTAGAAAAACCCGTTCAGTTTTTCCGCGAAAGTGAGCAGGCAGGCAAGATGGTCGTGTGGCCCGCTGAGCGGGCAAGGGTAGGGGTGCGCTTGCGGCGCCTGTTCAAACCCGAACAGGCCGGCCATGTCATGGTAGGACACATCGTGGCCGGAGGCGATGGATTGATGATGAAACCGGCAAGCCTGTTGCGGGTCCAGCGCGGCAAGCTGTTCCAGGCAGGCAATGACATCATCCATAAAGTTCACCACCATCACCGAGGGCGACACCGGGGGATCGCCGACCAGTTTGCCGGTCAGCAGGGTGGTCGTGGTGTGGCTGAAGATATCGTCGATGTAGTAAAAATAATTCAGCGCATTGACCGGCGTGTTACCGTGGTCGGTCCCCCGGTTGACCTGGAACGACTGGTCGCTGTCGACCATGTAGTACAGCGTCCTGTGCGGGTCTTCGCTGAGTTGCTGGCACTTGAGGTAACTCAGGTTGCGGTTGGCGGCCTGACCCTTGCGGTAAAAGCGTTCCCTGGGCTGGTCTGTCAGCAGTGATTCCAGCTTTTTGCGCAGGTCACGTGGAATGCCTTGCAGCAAATCATATTGTTCTTCCAGGCCAAAGTGATGTACGCGCAGGCCCTTGTTCGTGTATTCCTCCGCCAGCGCGATGTGTTGTTCAATATTTTCCACATGCTGACTGTCTTCCGCGATCACCACCTGCACGTGGGTAAATACGCCATTGTCAGACCCGCCATAGCCGTACGCCAGGCATTGCTGGTGGATACTCTCCAGACAGCGTTCCACGTGCGGCGGCCGGTCGGCCACCGGGATGCTCAGGATAAACCGGTGGCGCGTGTCATCGCCGGCCGCCTGTCGCAGGGCTTCCTGCTCACGGAATAACGCCTGGTACTGCGCCAGGGTGCGGTCAAATGCCGGTCCTTTCCAGAGCGCCTGCTCCAGCCGGGGGTAGAGGTCGTGATAGAGCGCGAGCAGCGCCGACCGGTCATCCTGAGCGATTGCCTGTTGCAGGGCATCGGGGGAGGGGCCGGATACTGCCGACGTATCGGCGTATTCCTCGATACACGCGCGCAAAGTGGCCGTTTGTTCAGACAACATGGGGTACTAGCGCCGCGACGAGTAGTTGGGGTAGGCATCCTGGTCGAGCATTACCTCGACCAGGTTGATGTCGTGTTGAACGTCCAGTTCATCGAACAGGGCTTCGCATTGCGCCAGCGTTTCGATCTTCCGGTGCGTGATGCCGAAAGACTTCGCCAGCAGCGCAAAGTCCGGGTTGATGAAATCGCAATTGATGAAGCGCTGCGCGTACTGCTGTTGCTGGTTTTTCCGGATCAGGCCCATGGTCTGGTTATTGAAGACCACCACGGTAAGCGGGATGTGGTAGTTCACAGCCGTCATCAGTTCCATGGCGCACATCTGGAAACCGCCATCACCGAGCAGGGCGAACACCGGGCGTTTTACCTTGAAGCCGGCGCCGATGGCGGCCGGAATCGCGTGCCCCAGTGAAGACACCCCGGTATTGGGGTAGAAACGGTCACATTGCCTGACGCGGTAAAAACTCTGCGCAAAGACAATATTGTCATCAAACAGTTCGATGCCTTCGCTGAAGCGCTGTTCCAGTTGCCGGTAAAAACACTTCACCAGGTCAAACCGTTTGTCGAAGATACGGGTTCCGTCGGCATCGGCACGGGCTTGCATGGCCTGTTTGAATGCGGGGATGTCGCGGGTGGCTTTAGGTGACAGGTCCTGTTCCCGGGCGGCCTGTTCCAGCGCTTCCAGGTACTCGCGAAGGTCCGCCTGTACTGTGATATCTGCGCGATACACCTTGTTCAATTGAAGCGGGTTGTGATCGACCTGAATAAGGGTCTTGTCTTTTAACAGCGCCCGGTTCCAGACATAACTGGTACGCTCGTTGAACCCGGCGCCCAGCAGGATCAGGCAATCGGCTTCCTCCTGCAGGTAGCGGAGTGCGTAGCCCGCGCTGGTTACCCCAAGACTGCCCAGCGACAGTGGCGCGTGCTCGTCCAGCGCGCCCTTGGCCTTCAGGCTGGACGTTACCGGGATGTTCATGTATTCGCTGAAGCGTTGTAATGCCGCCTGCGCACCGGCCTGTATGCAACCATAGCCCGCCA
>JALWRY010000203.1 GCA_027080445.1 Thiohalobacter sp.
TGAGGAGCGTTACCATACTTTCACCCTGTCGGAAGCGGTGCGTCGGCTTTCTGATCATTCACTCCCCCCGCGTTCGGTGGTCGTAACGTTTGATGACGGGTACCGGGATAACTGCGACGTTGCACTACCGATTCTTCAGCAGCATGGCATCCCGGCAACCTTCTTTGTCGCCTCGGGATTCCTTGGTGGTGGCAGGATGTGGAATGACACCGTGATTGAAGCAATTCGTCGGGTGGACAGGGGCGAACTCGATCTTTCACGCCTGGAACAGGGTTGTCACACGGTCTCTGGTGACGGTGACCGGATCAGCTTGATGCAGCAGCTGATCCGGGCGCTGAAGTACCTGCCGATGGATACTCGTGAATCACGGGTTAATGAACTGCTTGCCGCCGTCGGTAAACCGCTTCCCGATGACCTGATGATGGAGCCTGAGCAGGTCCGGGTACTCTCCGACGCGGGGATGGAAATCGGCGGGCATACCCGCTCACACCCGATTCTGGGCCGGGTCGACCTGGCGCAGGCGGAGAAAGAAATTGTTTCGGGGCGGGATGACTTGCAGGAAATAACCGGGAACAGGATAACCGTATTTGCCTACCCGAATGGCCGACCCGGCCAGGATTATCAGCGTGAGCATGTTGAACTGTTGCGGCAGAACGGCTTCGACGGCGCGGTCAGTACTGCCTGGGGATGTGTCACGGGAAACGCGGACCGGCTGCAATTGCCGCGCATTGCGCCCTGGGACAGGACGCGCCTGAAGTTCAACCTGCGCCTGTTGAGAGCCTATACACAACAGGATGCGGAAACGGTTTGAGCCGGGTCAGTTGACCTCGTGTTCACTGAACCACTGTTCCAGTATGGCGACCGTCCAGACCATACTCCCGTAATAGGCGGCATGACCTGTCTGGTGGGAGTGTATCAGGTTGTCGATGAAGGTGTCGTGGAACAGTTTTCGTTGTTTCATGTCGCGCAGGTTGGAGTAGATGATCTCCTGCAGGCGGTCTGATTTCTTCAACCACTGTCCGAAGGGGAGGCCAAACCCGTGCTTGGGCTTGTTGATAATCTCCATCGGCAGAAAATTCGACAGGGACTGTTTGTAGAAATAACGTAGTTTCTGCCCCTTCAGCTTCAGCCCCGGGTCGATGGTGGTGGAAAACTCCACCAGCCGGTCATCCAGCATCGGGTATTCAACCTGTATGCCCGCCAGTTCGCACATGCGGTTGACTTTCCACAGGTCGTTATCCGCCAGCGTGATTTTCCAGTCCAGGTAGAGCATCCGGTCGATCAGTGAATCGGTGTCCACGCGGTTGTATACCTGCGCGAGCTTGTCATCCGGGTGGTGTGTGTCGACACTGTCGAGAAAGGCTGCATTGAATATGCTGTCGAGTGGCGTGCGCTTGAGAAAATTGTAGGATTCCATTCTTTCCGGCATTGGCATGCGCGCCTGCTCAATGTAGCTGCGTAGCTTTCGTGTCGGTGGAAGCCACTGGCTTGCCGGGTTGGCGACAAACAGGGGTTCCAGTATCGCGGTACGAATCGTGCCGGGAATTTTTTGATAAATATCGAACAGCTTCTGCTTGGCATAGCGTTCATTGCCGGCAAAGATTTCATCGCCGCCATCACCCGCCAGCAGACGTTTCTTGCCGTGCTGGCTGGCAAGACGGGCGCAGAAGTAAGCCGGAATGGCCGATGAATTTCCGAAAGGTTCATCGTAGGCCGCGGCAATGACCGGTATGGCTTCGACGATATCATCGGGGGTAACGTAATATTCGTGCAGGTTGGCGCCGAAGTGTTTTGCTGTGATCCGCGCATAGGCCATTTCATCATAACCGGGTTCTGAAAACCCGATAGAAAAGGCATCGACCGGGGCATCCTGCAGACGGGAAAACATGCCGGTCACCGTCGAACTGTCCAGGCCTCCGCTGAGGAAACACCCGGTATCATCAAACGGTGCCAGGGTGGACAGGCTGTTTTGCAGTGTATCCCTGAGTGCCTGGCCGAGTACGGCCGGGCTATCCTTGCGTATGGCGTTAAAATCGGGCGTCCAGTAGTAGTGGGTGCTTAACCGGCCCTGTTCACACAGAACGTACTGGGCAGGCTCCAGTTTCGAGATGCCTTTGTAAATCGTATCCGGACTGGGTATGACGTGAAAATAGGTGTAGTCATACAGTGATTGCGGGTTGATTTCCCCGCTGACGTCGGGATGACTCCGCAATGCCCGCATGCTTGACGCGAAGCGGAAAATCTTTCCGGCTTGCAGGGTGTAGTAAAGGGGAAGTGTCCCGATACGATCGGTTGCCAGGAGACAGCGGCCGGCCTCGGGTTCGCTGATGACAATGACGTAACGACCGTGCAGCCTGGCCAGGAAGTCTGCGCCATGTTTCCGGTAGGCCCGTATTAATGTGGCGGCATCGCCGTACTGGCCGGCGTGATCTGCCAGGTCTTTATCCTGCCAGCGAATATCACCGGTGAATCCGGCGTGTATATCCGCCTGGTCATGGAGCTGGCTATCCTTGCCACCGGTTTCAAGCCCGATGAAAGAACCGCCATGTGTGCTGCACGCGGATAATGTGGCGGTTTCGGGATGATGATGGCTCGTATTTCCGGCAGAGAGTTGCAGCCAGCCGATCAGTCCAGACATGGCAAATTTCCTGGCAGGGTTTTCAGACCTTGTTCCCGGTTATTGTAAGGAAATATACGGAAAATCATAAAAATAGTGTACCATTCAACGCACGTGTTCGTTATTGTTTTCAAGGCGGGCAGCCGGATCATAGAGGATCGAGTACAGTGCCGCAATGTGCAGGATACTTCATCAGGTTTGCAGTCACCGTGAGCGTGCTTGCGTCGGGTTTATCGACCGCGCTTGCACAGCCATCGGCTGCACTGGCCTGTGGCAAGCTGGAAAATGCCTACGGTCCGTTTGACTATACCAATCCCTCCGACCGGGAGAAAAAGCTTCCGATCGTGGAGAAGTTTCACTTTACACAGTCGGTAGAGACCCTGGCGAGGGGAAATACCGGTTCACTCGTTCACGACCTTGACTATACCTTGCGTGCTTTCCCCAATCACCACCGGGCCCTGTACGCCATGCTCCGTTACCAGCTGAAAAACAAGGGTCCGGCCGGGGCCGGCTACACCATGGAGTGTTACTTTGACCGTGCCCTGCGGCTTACGCCAAAGGATGGTGAAATCTATGTTCTCTACGGTATTTACCTGCACAGGAAAGGTGACTACAAGGGGGCGCTGGAAAAGTATAAAAAGGCCGCTGAACTATTGCCCGATTCGGGAGACCTGCATTACAACCTCGGTCTCCTCTATATCGACACAAAAAAGTACAAGCTCGCGAAACAGGAAGCGGACAAGGCCTACGCCAGCCATTACCCGCTACCCGGGCTGAAGATCAAGCTCAGGCGTCTCGGGTTTTACAAGTAGCGTTTCCCGTTCAGGAGACGATCATTTTTCACGGGGTATCAACGTGCGTGGCTTTTTTGCAAAACTCGGCGCCCTGACGTCCTCGATGGGTTGGCTGAACGGGATACTTTACCTGGCCGATCGTGTACTGGATACACTGAGTGGTGGGCGGGCGAGACTATTTAAATACTATTTCGTCCGGCAGGCCGTCCATCCCCGGCCCTTGCTCCCGGCCCACCGGGGCAGGAAAATTTCAGTCCATGAACTGTCCAGTGATGATGCACGGCTATCGCAACTGCCACGACCCCGTGAGGTTGTCCAGGCGCGCTTTGAGCAGGGCGGACGCTGCCTGGCCGGTTTTATGGATGACGTCTTTGTCGGCTGTATCTGGGTGAACCCCGGGAAATACCGGGAAGATGAAGTGCGCTGTGACTTCATTCCCTGTCCGGTGGGGGAGGCCGGCTGGGACTATGATGTCCATGTAGAGCCGAAATACCGCCTGGGATTTGCCTTTCTTCGCCTCTGGGACGAGACCAACGCCTTATTGCGGGAGCAGGGTATCTGCTGGTCGATTTCGCGGATATCGGCATTCAAGCCGGAATCCATCAAATCGCATTCACGGATGGGTGCGAGCAAGATCGGTAGCGCCGTCTACCTGGCTATCGGTAGCGTCCAGTTGATGTTTTCAACGACGGCCCCGTTTGTTCACCTGTCCTTTTCTGACAAACAGCGACCTGTTTTGAAACTCGGGGCAACGCGTGGCGCGTGCTGACGGTTACGACGAATGCCGTTTCCGCAGGGAGAACAGCGTCAGCAGCCCGGAGCCGAAAAGCCACAGGCTTGCCGGTAGCGGGACAGGGGCCAGGTAGAAGGCGCCTACGGCGTCCAGGTCGTAGGCGTCAGCACCGTTTGAGGCCTGGACGATGCGCAGGAAACTGATCGGTCCGGTAAACAGACCATTGATATCGATAACGCCCTGTGTTGAATCGGTGCCACCAAATGCGCTGCCGATGAAGGTGTAGTCGGTACCGTTGCTGCTGGCCAGGACATCGACTTTTTCCCCTGTATCAACGTGTTGCGAATCAATATCAAAAAGGTGCAGGTCAGTACCCGGGCCATCGGTTACCGGGCTGGAAAAACCAACCTCCACGTAGGCGCCCACGATGGCCGGGTTTCCAAAAAACAAACCGTCACGGTCAGGCGCGCCCAAAACATTACCCGTGCCGATAGCCGAGGTGCTACTGGTGGCAACCAGACTATCCGCGTAGATAGGTGCAGCTTGTGCCGTCGTGGCAAGCAAACTGAAGAGTGATGACAGAACGATCAGTGTCAATCGTGCAATATTATTGTTCATTTTTGGCTCCCCAAAACTGGAAAATCTGATTCCTGTTATGCCGCCTGTCGTGAACCCGCTTGTCCCGCGGTTCCTGCTCGTCAGACAATTAGTTAATTTAGTGTGAAGGCTACCATTTTCCACTCAAAAGGTCAATAAATTGACAGATTTAATTGCTTCCGCTTGCCGTCAAGGCTGTCAAATATGGCTTTCAAGCCGTTCCGACAGGCGTTGACGCCCATTGTTACCCTTGCCTCAATTTGACGACGGGGAAATCTGATCATTTACAGTCAGATAGCCTGTCAGCCCATCACCCTGTCGGGAATCAACGACAAATTCAACGGTTAGACCATAAGTAAAATTCATCAAAATACCACTTAACATATTGATATATATTGAAAAGAAGTATGTGGCATTAAAGCTGCATATATCAAAATATTTTTAATGCCTGTTTGTGGTTCTGTGATGTGCAACTCGAAAATGTCTAAGGCGAACGCCGATAGTTTCACCACATGAAATCTAACTCCAGTCAGTATTACGGAAGGTACAGAGGTTTGACAAAGATGATGTGGAAATTAGTCGGTAAGCGCTTCAACAAGATGTTGGCCAGCCTGTTCATGGCGGTATTTTTGGGTTTCCCGCCGGTGTCGGCACTGGCAGCAGCTATCGACAACCTCCAGCCCGGTCATTGGTACCATGTGCCTAATTCAAAACTCGAGTCTGTTGCCCCGGCCGTCATTCCACCCGGCAGTGTGGGTGTGCGTGGCGTTATGGATGCCTGGAGTGGCGGCGCCTATGACTCGATCCGTGACCGCCTGATCGTATGGGGCGGTGGTCACAGCGACTACTCCGGAAACGAAATTTACGCGTTCGATATCAACACGGAAAAGTGGATACGCGTGACCAATCCGAGTGATCCCGTTCAGCCCAGTGTACTGTATTACCCGGATGGTTTGCCGACATCCCGCCATACCTATGGAAGCCTGGTATTTGCATCAGGCGTTGACCGGTTTTTCTCCATGGGTACCGGTTCTGCCTATGGGCCGACCGGTTACACCAACGGCAAGAACATCGACGCCTTTGATTTCAATTCAAACACCTGGTCGACCAACGTCGGGACTATCCCGGATTCCGGCAACAGCCTGTCGGTTATTTCCGCTTATGATCCGAGTACCGGCTATATCTGGACCAACAGCACACTGAACGGCGGACGCCTGGTAAAATATGACCCGGTCACCAGGACCGCTACAGCGCATGCCTACCATGCCATGGAATATTATGCGACGGCGGCCATTGATCCGACGCGTCATATCATGGTGTCGGTAGGCGGTTACGGCGGTAATCGACAGTTCCTGGTCTGGGACCTGAACAACCCGGACAATCCCCCGACATCTCCCGCTTCCAGCGGCGCAACTGCACTGGAAACCAGCCAGGCGCCCGGTTTTGTTTTTGACCCCGTCAGCAACAAATTCGTCGGCTGGGATGGCGGGACTTCGGTCTACGTACTCGACCCCGATACCTGGGTGTGGACACGCGTGGATGCGGCTCCCACCAATACGGTGACCCCGACGACGCCGGAACCTCGCGGGACGTACGGACGCTTCCGCTATATTCCGTCCAAAAATGCCTTCATCGTGGTGAATCGCACCAGTGATGATGTCTACT
>JALWRY010000204.1 GCA_027080445.1 Thiohalobacter sp.
ATCATATGCTGCGCCTGTGACAAGTAGCCCCCGCCGAACAGATTGTAGTGGTTGAGGATGTGATAGAGGTTATACAGCGTCTTGCGCAAGGCGTAGCCGGCATCCAGCGGCCAGGCATTGTTGTAGGCCGCGTAAAAATCCGCCCCGAAACCGCCGAACAGTTCCGTCATGGCGATATCCGCTTCCCGGTCACCGTAATACACTGCGGGATCGAAAATGCATGGCTCGCCTTCTTGCGTAAACGCCACATTCCCGCACCAGAGATCACCGTGCAGTAAGGAGGCTTCCGGTTCACGCCCATCCATAAACGCCGGAAGCCATTCAATCAACGTCCTGCCACCGGTTTCCAGCGCGCGCCCGCCGCCGCTCTCAAGCGCCAGATCCAGCTGGTAACCAAGACGCTGTTGCGCCCAGAAGTTCACCCAACTGCTGTCCCGGGTATTCCGCTGCGGGGTGGAGCCAATGGTGTTGTCACGGTGCCAGCCATAGCGGTCGCTGGTGTAGCGGTGCATGGCGGCAAGACTTTCGCCCAGTTGTACCGCCGATCCTGTACCGTTCAGCGGCAGGTATTCCATGACCAGGTAAGCCTGTGCATCGGCAACGCCCCACACCAGCGGTTCAGGCACCCGCAATGCGGTCGACTGCCGCAGCGTCTGTAAACCCTCAGCCTCCGCCTCGAACATCTCCAGCCGCGACGCGCGATTGAGTTTGACGAAAAAGGATCGGCCCTCACCCTGCAAACGGTAGGCTTCATTGATCGAACCACCGCCAGCCGCCACCGGGGCAGATACATCGACGCTGCACCCGCAGCGGGCTTGCAGCTGCCGTCCGATCTCTGGCCACACGCTCATGAAGGACAGTCGGGAGCCCGAATCAGCCGAGCAGCTTCAGTCTTTCATGCATCAGGCTGGAGCGCGGGAAGTGCGCGCGGAGAAATTCCATCTGGTCGGCCAGCACGCGCTTGCCCTGCAGGTAGATGTATTCCGCGTGGGTCGGGGTGAAGGGGACCGCGAGCAGTTCCATGCCGGCCTGCTCCGGTCGACGTCCGGCCTTGTGGTTGTTGCAGCGCCGGCAGGCCGTCACCACGTTGGTCCAGACGTCCGCGCCGTTCTGGCTGATCGGCGTGATGTGGTCGCGGGACAGGTCGCGCAGCTGGAAACGTTCACCACAGTACATGCACAGGTGCGCATCGCGACGGAACAGCGCCGGGTTGTTCAAAGGGGGAACATAGTGACCGCGGTTGCGCAGCAATACGCGGTTACTGCCGTGCGTGGCAATAATCGAGTTGACCCTGATCAGGCTCCTCCGGCCAGTATGCGCGCAAATACCGCCATGGACAGTATACAGGTGGGTGCCACAGCTGTAGGCAACCTGCCCCAGGTGGTAGAGACGCACGGCATCCTGGTAATTCACCCATTCCAGCGGCATGCCGGAGGCGTCGGTTCTCAGGACTTGTTGACGTAAATCGTACACACAAACCTCCCGAATGCGGTTACCCCTATCTTACCCCACAATTCCCTCAACGTGTAAGCGGTTACACCGCACAAATCGGCAATATGTCGCCTTTTGAGGACGTTACATCGGCGCAATGAATCCGCTATCATGCTGCACTTTATGCGCCTTTATCAGGTTTCCTGGCGCGCAGCCGCTGTGCGGAATACTATCGGCCGGTCATCTGGACCGGCCCGAGCTGGAGAAATACAGATGTCGATACGCATTGGCGTGCCCAAAGAAATCGAGTCCGGCGAGCGAAGAGTCGCACTGGTCCCGGCCATTGCTGACCGTTTCGCCAAACTGGGCGTCGAAATCCTCATGCAACGGGGTGCCGGTGACAAGAGCCACTACCCGGATGACGCTTTCCAGAATGTGACCTTTGTCGATGACGCCGCGACGCTCTACCAGCAGGCTGACCTGATTCTCAAGGTACAGCCGCCGGAAGAAAACGAAATCGCGCAGATGAAGGAAGGTGCGACGGTCGTCGGCATCATGCAGCCACATCGCTTCCCCGAACGCGTCGCCAGCATGCGCGACCGCAAGATCCTTGCCTTCGCCATGGAACTGGTACCGCGCATCTCGCGCGCCCAGAGCATGGATGTGCTGTCCTCGCAGGCCGCCGTGGCCGGTTACAAGGCCGCCCTGCTGGCCGCCAACCACGCCAGCGGCTTCTTTCCCATGCTGACCACGGCCGCCGGCACCATCCGCCCGGCGAAGGTACTGGTGATCGGCGCCGGCGTCGCCGGCCTGCAGGCGATCGCCACCGCCAAACGCCTCGGCGCCATCGTGGAAGGCTACGATGTGCGCTCAGCCGCACACGAACAGGTCGAGTCGCTGGGGGCGAAATTCATCGATACCGGTGTATCGGCCGAAGGCGAAGGCGGCTACGCCCGCGAACTGACCGACGAGGAAAAGGCGCAACAGCAGGAAGTCCTGGAAAAACACTTGATCGCGGCAGACGCTGTCATTACCACCGCCGCCATCCCGGGCCGCCCGTCGCCAAAGATTATCCGCAAGGAAATCGTCGAACAGATGAAACCCGGCGCGGTCATCATCGACCTGGCCGCCGAAGGCGGTGGCAACTGCGAAGTCACCGAACCCGGCAAACCCGTCGAACACAACGGCGTGGTGGTCTACGGCCCGCTCAACGTACCCAGCGAACTCCCCATCCACGCCTCGGAAATGTATTCGCGCAACCTGCTGAACTTCCTCACGCCGATGATCGAGGACGGCGAGTTCAAACCGGACTTCGACGATGAAGTCATCGCCGACAGCACACTGACCCGCGAGGGTGAAATCAAACACGCCCCCAGCCGTGAGCTGGTGGAAGGATCTTCATCATGATCGAAGGCTTCACTGCACTGTATATCTTCATGCTGGCCGGCTTCACCGGCTACGAGGTCATAGCCCGCGTGCCGGTCATCCTGCACACGCCGTTGATGTCGGGCTCCAACTTCGTACACGGCATCGTACTGGTCGGCGCCATGGTCGCCATGGGCCAGTCCGAGACGGACGTGGAAAAACTGATCGGCTTTATCGGCGTCATGCTCGCCGCCGGCAACGCGGTCGGCGGCTATGTGGTGACCGAACGCATGCTGGAAATGTTCAAGAGCAGCAAGGAGGCCAAATAAATGGGCTTCCTGATCGATGTCAGTTATTTCCTCGCCGCCGGGCTGTTTATTCTCGGCCTCAAGCGCATGAGTTCACCGGCCACCGCGCGCGGCGGTATCGTCTGGGCGGGCGTTGGTATGCTGGTCGCCACCGTGATTACCTTTGCAACGCCGGGCATGCACAATTACGGCTGGATGACGCTGGCGATTCTCATCGGCGGCGGACTGGCCTGGTACAGTGGCAAGAAGGTCGCCATGACCGACATGCCGCAGATGATCGCCATCTACAACGGCATGGGCGGCGGTGCGGCGGCCACTATTGCAGCCGTTGAGTTGTTGCGCGGCGACTTCCCCTCCGCCACGTTCAAGGTCCTGGCCGTCATCGGCGCCATGATCGGCTCGATCGCCTTCTCCGGCTCCATGATCGCTTTCGCCAAGCTGCAAGGCCTGATCAAACGCTCGCTGGTTTTCCCCAGCCAGCAACTGATCAACCTGATGGTATTCGGCGCCATGCTGATCATGGGGTTCACGCTGATAAGCGCGACTCACCCGGATACCGACAGTATCCTGATTTTCTTCGCCCTGGCGCTGGCCTTCGGTGTGCTGATGACACTGCCCATCGGCGGCGCCGACATGCCGGTGGTCATCTCCCTCTATAACGCGCTGACCGGCCTGGCGGTGGCGTTTGAAGGTTTCGTACTCGGCAATGCCGCCATGATCATTGCCGGTACCGTGGTGGGTTCCGCCGGTACCCTGCTCACCCAGCTGATGGCGAAAGCCATGAACCGGCCGATCTCCAACGTGCTGTTCTCCGGCTTTGGTTCGGGTGGCGGCAGTACCGCGGCCGTCGAGGGCGATCAGGGCACCATGAAAGAAATCGATGCCGCCGATGCTGCCGTGATGATGGCTTATGCCAACAAGGTCATTATCGTACCCGGGTATGGTATGGCGGTTGCGCAGGCCCAGCATAAGATCTGGGAGCTTACCCGCCTGCTGCAGGAACACGATGTCACCGTGAAGTTCGCCATTCATCCGGTGGCAGGACGCATGCCCGGTCACATGAATGTGCTGCTGGCCGAGGCCGGTGTGCCCTACGACCTGATCTACGACCTGGACGAAGTGAACGAAGAATTCGCCCAGGCCGATGTGGCGCTGGTCATTGGCGCCAATGACGTGGTTAACCCGGTCGCGCGCACCAACCCGGACAGCCCGATCTATGGCATGCCTATCCTCGACGCCGACAAGGCGAAGAATGTCATCGTCATTAAACGCGGTCGGGGCAAGGGCTTCTCGGGCATCGAGAACGGCCTGTTCTTCCTCGACAATACGCGCATGCTGTATGGCGACGGCCAGGAAGTGGCTGGCAAGTTAATCGCCGAAGTCAAACAGCTTTAAAAGGCTATTGCTGCCAGCGTCTTTTCTGCCTGTGACGGAACGCCTTGCGTTCATCGGGCGACATGGAACGCCACTTCTTCCGCAAGGCCTCACGCCGTTCCGGCGGGAGCTGCTGAAACCACTGGCGGCGTTTACGCAGCCGCTGTTGTCGTTCCGGGGATAATTTTTTAAACCACGCCCGGCGTTCACGCAGAGCCTGGCGTTGCGCCGGGCTCATGGCTTGCCAGCGTTTGAAGCGCAGGCGCGTCCTGGCTTTCTGTTCCGGCGTCATCTGCTGCCAGCGCTGCACGCCCTTGATCAGGCGATGCTGCCGCTGTGGTGGCAGGCTGTCCCAGCGATCCGCAAACGATTTCAGTACCTTCTGTTCCGTCGCGCTGAGCCTGTCCCAGGGGACAGGTGCTTGCCCGGCCGCCACAACGCCCGGCAGGCTGCTGGCCAGTAACAGCATCAATGCCAAAAACCTAATGTGTTTCATCGTTCTGCTCCACCTGTGTCACCGGAACCGGGACATCCGCCTTGTCTGGCGGAGGTTCATCCTCGAAAGGGTCCTGCCAGTTGCCCTGTGCATCTTCCCATTCACCGAGAAACTCCAGGAAATCCATCGAGGGTTCTGCATCCGTTGTTTTCTCGTCGGCCGCCAACGCCAGGGGCATTACCCATAACAACCCCAGCACGCAGCAGATGGACGCCAGCGTTTTCAACTGCTGGCCTGTGTGGCATCCAGCCAGTCGTAAAAATCCAGGTTTTCAATCAGCTCCTGGTCTTCCGACTGCGCAAGCTGTTCCAGCGTATCCGCATCGAGCCCCTGCACACCGGCATCCTGGTTGAGGAACAGCGCGACCGCCAGTATCGAAGCCGCCAGCGCGGAAAATGCGACCACCGGCAACCCGTAACGACGTGGCTGCCGCGCCTTCAGCGCCTTGCGACGCGCCGCGGCAAGCCGCGCGGCCGTGACTTCATCGAGCGCCTCGGCGTGCCGGTCCAGCGTCTGCCGAACCTGCTCGACAAAAACCCTGTCATCGTCACTCATGGCCAGTCATCCTCCAGTTGTTCACGCAGCCGGTGTATGGCGCGCGAATAATGTGTCTTCACGCTGCCTTCGCTGCAACCCATGGCAAAGGCCGTGGCTGAAACATCCATGCCTTCCCAGGCGCGTAACAGGAACGCCTGTTGCTGCCGCAGCGGCAAGGCCTGTAGCGCGACCTGCAGGCGCGACATGGCATCCTCGCCCATGAGCTGCCGCTCGATGCCGGGCCGGGTGTCCGCCAGGTGCTGAATCGCGTCGCCGATTGACTCGTCATCCTCGCTGCGCCGCCCGCCCAGCCAGACGCGGAAGCGGTTGCGCACCCGCTTGCGCCGGTAGCCGTCACGGATACGGCTTTGCAGGATACGGTAGAACAGCGGTGGCCAGTCAGCCGCCTCACGGTCGCCATAGGATTTTACCAGCCCCAGCATGGCGTCCTGTACCAGGTCGAGGGCATCGTCACGGTTTCCCGTGGCGATCTCGGCCATGCGTAGTGCACGCCGTTCGACCGCCGCGAGAAACCCCTCGATTGACTGTCCGGAATCCAGACCACCGCCCCCCTGTGCCCGTTAATACGCAACATCCTACGCACTTAGCGGCCCAACATCAGTCCAGCTTCAATGGGAAGCATGCCGTCTTGCTGCACGATCAAGACGGTGGTTGATACGATCACCACGGCGATCCAGGCGGTGGTTGATCCGGTCGCCCTTACGATCCAGTCGTGCGTTGATCCGGTCGCCCTTGCGATCCAGGTGGCGCGCGAGCCCCGGTTTGCCGTTGGCCGCCGCGCGCTCCGAGGCCCGGTCCAGGCGGCGGTCAATCCGGTCGCCCTTGCGGTCCAGTCGCCGTTCAATACGATCCCCCTTGCGGTCCAGGTGGCGTT
>JALWRY010000205.1 GCA_027080445.1 Thiohalobacter sp.
GCCGGTTTACCTGCGCGCCATGATAGCCCGGGTGGAAAAATTGCACGGTAATGTCGACAGGGACCGCCGGCTGGCGCTGCTGGTACAGGGCTACCAGTCCCGCTATGAACAGGCCCGGGACAAGGGCCGTGTGGACAGGGAGCAGCTGGAGCGGTTCCGCTGGTTGATCGAGGAGTTGCGCGTCTCGGTATTTGCGCAGGAGCTGGGGACCCTGGAAAAGGTATCACCGGAACGGCTGGACAAGGCCTGGAAGGGACTTGTGACCAGCTGATCCCGGTGTCTGTCGATCAGTCGTCCATTTTTTGCAGGATCAGCGAGGCGTTGGTGCCGCCAAAACCGAAACTGTTGGACATTACCGTGCGCAGGCCGGCGTTGTCCTTGCGCTCGCGTTGAATGGGGAAACCTTCTGCCGCCGGGTCGAGCTGATTGATGTTGGCCGAGGCGCAGATGAAGTCATTCTGTAACATCAGCAGCGAATAAATGGCTTCCTGTACACCGGCGGCACCGAGTGAGTGCCCGGTCAGTGATTTGGTGGAGCTGATGGCGGGAATATTGTCACCGAAGACTTCCTTGATGGCCTCGAGTTCACGCGTGTCGCCGACCGGTGTGCTGGTGCCATGGGCATTGATATAGTCAATGGTGATATCACGGTCAGCCAGCGCCTGGCGCATGCAGCGTACGGCGCCTTCCCCGGAGGGCTGAACCATATCGTAGCCATCCGAGGTGGCGCCATAACCGATGATTTCCGCATAGATTTTCGCGCCGCGGGCCCTGGCGTGTTCCAGTTCTTCCAGTACCACCATACCGCCTCCACCAGCGATCACGAAGCCGTCTCGGGTCTCGTCGTAGGCACGCGAGGCGGTTTCCGGCGTATCGTTATACTTGGATGACAGGGCGCCCATGGCGTCGAACAACAGTGTCAGGCTCCAGTGCAGTTCTTCACCGCCACCGGCGAAGACAATATCCTGTTTGCCCATCTGAATCAGTTCGCTGCCATTACCGATGCAGTGCGCACTGGTGGAGCAGGCCGAGCTGATGGAATAATTCACGCCCTTTATTTTGTAGGCGGTGGCCAGGCTGGCTGAATTACTGCTGCCCATGGTGCGCGGCACCATGAACGGGCCGACTTTTTTGGCGCCTTTTTCTCTGAGCAGATCGATTGCCAGGGAAACATTGGACGTCGAGGTGCCGCCGGAACCGGCAATCAAGCCGGTGCGGGGGTTGGAAATCTGGTCTTCGTCCAGCCCGGCATCCTCGATAGCATCTTTCATCGCCAGGTAGTTGTAGGCGGCGCTGTCGCCCATAAAACGCCGTAATTTGCGATCGATGAGGCCGTTTAAATCAATATCCACCGCGCCGTGAATGTGACTGCGGAAACCGAGTTCCTCGTATTCCGGCGCAAAGACGATACCGGACTTCCCCTGTTGCAGGGATTCCAGAACCTGTTGCTGGCTGGTGCCGATGCTGGACGTAATGCCCATGCCTGTAACTACAACGCGTCGCATAACAATAAATCCTAAAAATTTTCAGTAGAGGTGAACAGTCCGACACGCAAGCTCTTTGCGTGGTAGATTTCCTTGCCGTCGACATCCATGCAGGCGTCGGCGATACCCATGTACAGTTTACGCTGAATAACGCGCCTGAGGTCGACCCGGTAGGTGAGCAGTTTTGCCTCGGGGGTTACCTGGCCGCTGAATTTTACCTCGCCGGAGCCCAGCGCGCGGCCGCGCCCCGGGCCACCCAGCCAGCCAAGATGGAAGCCGATCAGTTGCCACATGGCGTCCAGGCCCAGGCAACCCGGCATGACGGGGTCAGTCTCGAAGTGGCAGCCGAAAAACCACAGGTCGGGCTTGATGTCGAGTTCGGCAATAATTTCTCCCTTGCCGTGTGCGCCTCCGTCATCGCTGATATGGGTAATGCGGTCGAACATCAGCATGGGGGGGAGCGGCAGGCGGGCATTACCGGGGCCGAAGAGTTCACCGTGCCCGCAGCTGAGGAGGTCTTCGTAGCTAAAGCTGGATGGTCTGTTTTGAGTCAAGGTGGTTGTCGTCACTGTGTCATGGCCTGGAATGGCGTGGCTGAAAGGCTGCAGGCGCGTATTCTAGCGGGTTGGGTGGAAATTTGCATGGTGCGTTGATGCTATAGTGCTGATCGTTTCCTGTTGCCTGATCGGGGAGGAGTATAGGGTTGAATTTTTCGCGCTGGCTGCGACGCGCCACTTTTCTGTCGGCGCGTCGACGTATCGAGTGGTTTCCCCCCTTCAAATTGATGGGCGTCAAGGTTGTGACTCTCGAAGATGACTGGCAGCGGGTGGTTTTTCGCCTGCCGTTGACGGCATTCTCGCGAAATATGGGCGGTAGCATGTTCGGGGGGTATCAGGCGGCGCTTGCCGACCCGATTGCGCCGATCGCCTGCGCCAAGCAGTTTCCCGGTTATACCGTGTGGACACGGGCGTTACATCTGGAGTTCGATCATCCCGGCACCAGCTCACTTGAACTGCGCTTCGAATTCGACGAACAGATCAAGTCGAGGATCCGTGAGGACCTTGCCCGTAACGGACGCAGTACGCCGTTATTCGAATACGGGCTGTACCGGGAGGATGGCGTGCGTTGTACCCGGGTTCAATGCAAGGTGGCTATTCGGTAGGGGGCTGTATTCAAGGGTGCCTTAGTTCACCTGTTCTGTCGGTTGTCTGGCTGAAGTAGTTGCCGTATCCGGTGTTTCTTCAGGGTAAAGCGCCTCGCGCAGCGTCTTCAGCAGCGTGTCGTAGCGTTGTGCGTGCGTGCGGTTCCACGCGTCCATGAGTGGCAGTATGCCGCGTAGCAACGCATCCGGCGCACGCGTCGGTTGGGCCTGATGGGCGAGGGCATGGAGCGCCTGCTGAACATCGGCGGGTGTTGCAACAGCGTGTTCAACTGCTTCGCAAGGTGCTTCAGGCGCTGTCGCCGGCGGTTTTTTAGGGTGCTGCGGTGTTTCCACTCTTGCATTGGGTGGTCGTTTGGCGGCCATCGTTGCGCCAGGTTTTGGTGTATCAGGTGCAGAGAGTGCTGTCTCGGCAAGCGCCAGCACCTCATTGGCCGGAATGCCAGGCCGAATATCCGGAGTACACAGTCCAAAACTGACCTTGAACGGGACGGGTTCGCCATCCACGCTGACATTTGTAGCATTTATCGCGTCGGCAATCTGGGCAAGTACGCGCTTTGCGCCTGGAAGATTGGCGGAAGGCAGCAGGATGCCGAAAGTATCCAGTGCAATGTAGCCCACCGTATCTTCACGGCGGCGGCCCGCGCCCAGTATCCTGGCAAGTTCCTTTACCAGGGTTTCTGCAACGGCTTTGCCGCGCCGCAGGTATAACACCTTGTACTTTTCGATGCGGATCAACAGCAGTGAAAGTTCGGTACGGTGACGGGTGGCGTAGGCCAGGTTTTCTTCCAGGTGGCTGATGAAGGCGCGTTTGTTCGCCAGGCCGGTTAGTGGATCCACCTGGCTGGCTTCGCGCAGCAGCTGCGTCTCGGCCTCGCTTTGTTGCAGGGCTTCCTGCGTATCTTTCTGGCGCGCCTGGGACTTGGCGCGCGCGAGCAGCTGGACGGATTCAAAGGGTTTGGTGATAAAGTCGCTGGCGCCTGCGGTGAGTGCGGTTTTCTTGCTGCCATCGTCGTCTTCTGCACCGGTCACAATAATGACCGGGAGTTTGCTGAAGTCTGATTCGCGAATGCGCTTGAGTAAACCCAGGCCATCGAGCCTGGGCATCGACAGGTCGGACATGACCAGGGCGATTTCCGGGTGTTGTTGCAAGGCCTGCCAGGCATCCTCGCCGTCCGAGGCTTCAATAATGTTGAAGTCGTTCCTGAGAATTTTGCGGGCCGCCACGCGCATCAATCGTGAGTCATCCACGACCAGTAAAGTTGTCTTGTCAGTTTCCGCTTCCGCCATACCTGCAACCTGGCCATATCGATAAGAGAGGGTTACAGGGTAGTCTCGGCCGGATTGTTCAGATCTTTAGCAAGCTGCCGTCAAAACAGGGACTTACCCGGTTTTCGGGCAAAAAAAAGGCCTGCAGAAGCAGGCCTTTTTTACAGGGTTTGCCGGTTAACGGCGAGCCCGTTTCCTGGAAGCCTTTTTCTTGGCTACCCGCTTCTTCGAAGCTTTCTTCTTGGAAGCTTTTTTCTTGGAAGCCTTTTTCTTGGCTACCCGCTTCTTCGAAGCTTTCTTCTTGGAAGCTTTTTTCCTGGTGGCCTTTTTCTTGGCTACCTTCTTCTTCGAAGTTTTTCTCTTCGCGACTTTCTTTTTGCTTGCAGCACGTTTCTTCTTCGGTGCTACCTTTCTCTTCTTGGCAACTACCTTTTTCTTTTTGGCGGTTGCCTTGCGTTTAACAGTTTTCTTTCTCGCTGCCATGAGGAATACCTCCTTCAAGATACGGTTCGCGCAACGTAACGGCGTTTACATTTAAAACTTTAATGAAAAAAGAACAAATTACAACACCTAGGTAACAATTGGCTCTATGATTAAGGTGTAACTTGCGCAGTGTGTTTTACAGGATTGGTATGGCCTGAACATGTTTTGAATATTGGCGGCCACGGTGTACATGTTAACTTTACAAGTAAATAGTAGTGTTTTATTACATACTATATATCCCGGGTAATGTGCAGACATGATGAGGCGTGTTGTTTTGTCGGGGTGCATTTGAGGATAAAACACCGTCAAAATTATTTTCTGAATGTGTAACACTTTCGGCAGTGAAAGCGGTTTTATTCTGTTGAACGTTGCGTCGGTGCAACATTTTTAAATCAGGGATGGTCGTTATGAGTGATCAGTTATTCAGTTTCTACAGACGTTTTGTCGACGGTTTGTGGTGTGAGGATATACGCGAAACAAACCGGGCAGTGCGGTGGCTGATCATGCCCGTTCGCATGCTGATTGTTGTCTTGCGTCAGTTGTTGAGCGGGCAGCTGAACCTCAGGGCGATGAGCCTGGTGTATACGACCCTGTTGTCCACCGTGCCATTGCTCGCCGTCAGTTTTTCCGTACTGAAAGGCTTCGGTGTACACAATCAACTGGAACCCATACTGGTCAACGTGCTGGCGCCGCTGGGGCCGCGTGGCGCAGAGATCGCTACCAATATTATTGGCTTCGTCGAGAACATAAAGGTCGGTGTACTGGGTTCTCTTGGGCTGGTCTTCCTTCTCTATACTGTTGTTTCTCTTACACAAAAAGTTGAATCCTCGTTTAATTACGTCTGGCAGGTCGATCGCTTGCGGGGGCTTGCGCAACGTTTCTCCAGTTACCTCAGTGTGATCCTTATCGGCCCGGTGCTGATGTTTGCCGCAGTCGGTTTGACGGCAACGATTACCAGTCATCGTGTGGTTCAGGACTTGATGGAAATGCAACCTGTCGGGCGTGTATTGGTCCTGACGGGACAGTTGATACCCTACCTGCTGGTGATCATGACATTTACTTTCATCTATATCTTTATACCCAATACCCGTGTGAAGGTGGTACCGGCACTGGTCGGTGGTGTGATTGCAGGTGTGTTGTGGCAGACAAGTGGTTGGGTTTTTGCGGCATTCGTCGCCACCTCGCCGAATTACGCGGCAATATATTCCGGTTTTGCGATCCTGGTGCTGCTGCTTATCTGGTTATACCTGAGCTGGTTGATCCTGTTGCTGGGCGCACAAGTGGCATTTTATGTTCAATATCCGCAGTACCTGACGCGTGAACCGGTGAAACTCCATTTAAGTAACCGGCTGCAGGAACGCCTGGCTATACAGTTGATGTACCTGATTGCGGAACATCACTTCAATAACAGGGAGCCCTGGACGCTTGAATCACTTGTCCAGTATCTTGGGTTACCGATGCAGCCGGTACACAAGGTCTTGGGTTTGATGGTTGAATCGGGTTTTTTGTCGGAAACCTGCGACGAGCAACCCGCTTACCTGCCGCGGCGTGATATCGATACGATCCTGGTATCGGAGTTATACGACAGGGTGCGCAGTGCCGGCGAAAATCGCCTGCTAACCATTGATACCCTGCCGGGAGAAGCCCGGGTCGAGAAACTCCTGGCCGAGGCGGATAAAGCTGCGCACAACGCGATGAATCATTGTACGTTGAAGGATCTGGTGAAAGCCGGGGCTAGTAACGCACAGCCAGGGCCTGCTGGCTGCCGGTAACCGCCTGTCCCAGCCTGAAGGTTGTAGGTTGCCTGGCCGGACAAACGCTGATCCAGGCAGGCAGGTGTCGACTCATTTCCATGAAATATTCCGCGCGTGTGACATCGGGGCAAACCAGTGTTTCGGGGCGACGTAAGGATTGAAAATACCAGGCGCTCCGGGGTCCCTTCCCCTTGTTTGAACCGATCCGGGTGATTTCGGGCCCCTGCTGGTATTGCAGCGTG
>JALWRY010000206.1 GCA_027080445.1 Thiohalobacter sp.
GAACACCGCACCGTCACGGTCCTGTTTATGGCCACCGGTGAGACTCGCACCTACGCCCGCGAGACCGCGCCACTGACGCGCGTGCAGTTTGTCAGCGGGGATACGGTACTCGATGCGGACGGTAATGCCCTGACCGTGGAATCGGTCGAGGAACACGAGGGCCTGTTCACCTATATCGGCCGTGACGAGTCCGGCCAGCCCGCACGCCTGGCGGAATCGCAACTGAACAACTTCATGCAGCTCAACCGCCCTACCGAGCGGTTGTTCAACGGCCAGATCGACAAAAACAAATGGTTCGAACTGCGCCATGAAACCCTGCAACACCTCAACCGGCTGACACACTCTGACCTGCGTGGACTGACCGGTTGCCGCACCAGCCTGATCCCGCACCAGCTGTATATCGCCCACGAAGTATCCAGCCGTTACGCGCCACGGGTACTGCTGGCTGATGAGGTGGGACTGGGCAAGACCATCGAGGCCGGGCTGATCCTGCACCGTCAGTTGTTGACCGAAGCGGCGCGGCGTGCGCTCATCATTGTGCCGGAAAGCCTGGTGCACCAGTGGCTGGTGGAAATGCTGCGACGTTTCAACCTGTTCTTCAGTGTCTTCGATGCGGAACGCTGCGAGGCCATCCGCGCCGACACAGGAAGCGAAAACCCGTTTCACAGCGAGCAACTGGTGCTGTGCAGCCTGGAATTCCTGCGCGATAACCCGACCCATGCCGAACAGGCCATCGGCGGTGAATGGGACCTGCTGATCGTCGACGAGGCGCACCACCTGCGCTGGTCGCCCGAAGACGCCAGCCCGGAATACCGGCTGGTGGAGCAACTGGCGCATAACACGCGCGGGGTCCTGTTGCTGACAGCGACGCCGGAACAACTCGGCAAGGCCGGTCACTTTGCCCGCCTGCGTCTGCTTGACCCGGACCGCTTTGCCGACTATGCCACGTTTCTCGCCGAGGAAGCGGCCTATGAACCCGTCGCGCAGGCCGTGGAATGCCTGCTTGAAGGCTCAAGCCTTGACGCACCGGCGCGTCACATCATTGAAGCCCAGCTTGACGACCCGGACAGTCGCGCCATGCTGGATCGACTCGATAGCCTGCCCGCCGACTCACCGGCCCAGGCGGATATTCGCTCGCAGCTCATCGGGCAACTGCTCGACCGTCATGGCACCGGGCGCGTGCTGTTCCGAAACACCCGCGCTGCCGTCAAGGGCTTCCCGCAACGTGAATTACAGGCACAGGCGCTTCCCCTGCCCGCGCCCTATGCCGCCTGTCTGGCGCAAACCGACCTGACGGATCACCTGGAGGTTCAGCAGTTACTCACGCCGGAACGCCTTTACCAGGCCGTCTCTCCCGGCGATGCAACACCCTGGACCGAATTTGACCCGCGCGTGCCCTGGCTGCTTGAACAACTTGCCGCGGTACGGCCGGACAAGGTACTGGTGATTACCGCCAGTGCCGCCTCGGCGCTGGTGCTGGCGGATCACCTCAAGCAACGCCGGGGACTTCACGCGGCGGTGTTCCATGAAGGCCTGTCGCTCATCGAACGCGACCGCGCCGCCGCTTTCTTCGCCGACCCGGAAGAAGGTACGCAGGTACTGGTCTGTTCCGAGATCGGCAGCGAGGGGCGCAACTTCCAGTTTGCCCACCACCTGGTACTGTTCGACCTGCCCCTGAACCCGGACCTGCTGGAACAACGCATCGGCCGGCTCGACCGCATTGGCCAGCACGACACTATCCGGATCCATGTGCCCTATCTGCAACACAGCGCGCAGGCCATCCTGTTCCGGTGGATACACGAAGGGCTGGGCGCATTCGAGCACACCTGCCCCGCCGGTCACGCCGTCTTCAGCCAGTTGCAGGACAAACTACTGCATCAACTGAGACATCCCGATGAGCCGCTGGACCCGTTACTGGAAACCACCCGGACACTGCACGAACACCTCAAAACCGAACTTGCGCAAGGCCGTGACCGCCTGCTGGAATACAACGCCTGCCGACCGGAAATCGCCAACCACCTGCGCGAACGCGCGCTCGCCGAGGACCGCCAAAGCCGGCTCCCCGCCTACATGGAGCGCCTGTTCAACTGCCACGACGTCAACAGCGAACTGCACCGCGAAGGCTGCTACGGCCTGAGTCCCGGTGAGCACATGCTCAACCGCTTCCCCGGCCTGCCGGACGATGGCATGACGATCACCTATGACCGCGACATCGCACTGGCCAATGAAGACGTGCAATTCCTGAGCTGGGATCACCCGCTGGTCATCGGCGCCATGGATATGGTGCAATCCAGCGAACTGGGTAACACGGCACTGTCCGCTGTCGAATACCGCGGTGCACAACCCGGCACGTTGATGCTGGAAGCCCTGTTTGTGCTGGAGCCCGCCGACGTCGAATCACTGCAAACCGGCCGTTACCTACCCCCCACTACTGTGCGCGTGCTGGTGGATGAAAAAGGCGGGCGACACGATGAACAGCTTGGTATCGATGACGTCTACAACCAGCGCAAACCGGTCAACGCGGAGATCGCCAACAAGATTGTCCATACAAAAGAAACTGCGCTTCGACGTATGGTGAAACACTGTGAACAGCTTGCTCAACAGCAGGCGCCGGCCATCCTTGAAACGGCGCAGCAGCAGGCCATACACACCCTGGGTGGGGAAATCGACCGGCTGAAAGCCTTGCAGCGTCAAAATCCCAACGTCCGTGACGAGGAGATTCGCTACTTTGAACAGCAACTTCATGCCGTCAGCCGGCTTATCGAAACCGCCCACCTGCGGCTGGATGCGCTACGCGTCATTGTCACGACCTGAGACATTTGAATGACGAAAGGTGTATTTTTGTGAAATTGGTGTATAGTTAACAATGTAGTACGTTAATTCGGTGATTGCTGATCTGACCCGGGAACGCACTACATTGAAAATCAAGTTGCACGTTCAAGGTCCATCAGAAGCTCCATTTCGGTAACTCCTGTACACCACTCCATGATCGGCAATTGAATACACCTAAATTTTTAGTAAAGAGGTAATTAGCATGGTTACAGGTACCGTTAAATGGTTCAACGAATCAAAAGGTTTTGGCTTTATTGCTCCGTCCGATGGCGGCGATGATGTGTTTGTGCACTTCTCCGCAATCGAAGGCTCCGGCTTCAAGACGCTGAACGAAGGCCAGACGGTTGAGTTTGAAGTCGAGCAGGGCCCCAAGGGTCTGCAGGCTGCCAAGGTGATGCCGCAGTAAGCTGAACGCTTTTGCGGTTTATCCGGGACCCCGCTTCGGCGGGGTTTCCTGCTTTCAGGGTAGAGGAAAATGTTACGCATCTCGCGCACACTGGTGATTCCTGATCACGACATTGAAATCAGCGCGATTCGCGCACAGGGCGCCGGCGGTCAGAACGTCAACAAGGTTTCCAGCGCCGTACACCTGCGTTTCAACGTGAACACCGCCGCATTACCCGAGGTGATACGCCAGCGTCTGCTGGCCCGGCGCGACAGTCGCCTCAGCAAGGATGGCATACTGATCATCAAGGCGCAGCAACACCGCAGCCAGGAAAAGAACCGGCAGGACGCCCTGCAACGCCTGGCGGAATGGATTCGCCCGGCAACCCATGTGGCGAAAACCCGCAAGCCCACCAAACCCACCCGCAGTTCACAACGCAAACGCCTGGACAGCAAGCGCAAGCACAGCCAGAACAAGGCACTGCGCAGAAAGATCATTTAAAACAAATGATTAATTCGTCATTGCGAGCGATGCGCGGCAATCTCTTCGGGACGTACAAACTGGGGTCACAAACTGGGGTCATGCAAACCGGGGTCAGAACACGTTTTTCTCTAATATTAGAAACAATTGTGTTCTGACCCCGGTTTTCTGACCCCGGTTTTCACCCCGGTTTTCTGACCCCGGTTTTCCGGTTTTCAGTCCTTACACACTCTGTCGAACAGGTTGCGCAACACATCCAGACCAAGTTCACGTGCATAGGCCACATTACGCTCCGGTATGCCTTCGGGGTCTGGATGTCCGGCAATGGTTTTTTCCAGGCTGGCCTCACGAAGGATATGCAGCACGGGGTACGGAGAACGGTTGGTGTAATTGGCGGGATCATCCACGGGCGCATCGGCAAACCGGTAGTCCGGGTGAAAGGTGGCTAACTGGTAGATCCCCTCGTAGCCCTGCTCACGCAGCAGGGCTTCCGCCAGGGCGACGAAATCGAGGTAGTCTTCGAAGGCCTCGAATCCCTGCGGGTAAATCAATAACGTGGTTTCGATCCGGCTGTCACGGTCGAGCTTGAGGCACTCATCGATCAGCACTGCCAGCGCGTCAGCCACCCGTGATTCCTGACTGACCGCATAACGAATACGCTGCCGCTCGACCTCCCGCCTGGCGAAGGGACAAAAACTGTGCGCGACAATCACGTCCTCGACCCAACGACGCGTGCGGCGAACACAGGCTTCGTCGTCGACATTCACCGGGCGTAGCTTCAGGCGCTGGCGGCCTTGTCGGCCATTTCCTGGCTGCGCAGGTAATCCTCGTAGCTGCCCTGGTAATCGACCAGCCCCTGCGGGGTCAGTTCGATAATGCGCGTTGCCAGTGACGAAACGAACTCGCGATCGTGACTGACAAAAATCAGCGTACCGGGGTAGTGTTCCAGCGCGGTATTGAGCGACTCGATGGATTCCATGTCGAGGTGATTGGTTGGCTCGTCCATCATCAGGATATTGGGCTTTTGCTGCATGAGCTTGCCGAACAGCATACGGCCCTGCTCGCCACCGGAAATGACCTTGACGGACTTCTTGATTTCGTCCTGCGAGAACAGCATCCGGCCCAGGGTACCACGCACTGCCTGCTCGTCGTCGCCGGGCTGTTTCCACTGGTCCATCCAGTCGTAAAGCGACATATCCTCGGCAAAATCATCCGCGTGATCCTGGGCAAAGTAGCCCAGTTCAGCGTTTTCCGAAAGCTTCACGCAGCCGCTGTCCGGCTCGAGGTCACCGGCGAGGCAGCGCAGCAAGGTGGTCTTGCCGATACCATTGGGGCCGATGATGGCAATGCGCTCGCCGACTTCCACCAGCAGATTCAGACTGCTGAACAAGGGCTTGCCGGCTTCCCAGCCGCGTGACAGTTCCTCGACTTCCAACGCCAGGCGATACAGTTTCCTGTCCTGCTCGAAGCGGATGTAGGGATTAACACGGCTGGAAGGTTTGATGTCCTCGAGTTTGATTTTTTCGATCTGGCGCGCCCGCGAAGTGGCCTGTTTGGCCTTGGAGGCATTGGCGGAAAAGCGACTGACAAAGGTCTGCAATTCAGCGATCTTGGCCTTCTTGCGCGCATTATCCGCCTGCTGCTGTTCGCGCACCTGTGTGGCTGCCGTCATGTACTCATCGTAGTTACCGGGGTAGACACGCAACTCGCCGTAATCCAGGTCGGCCATATGCGTGCATACGCTGTTGAGGAAATGGCGATCATGCGAAATGATGACCATGGTGCTATTGCGCTCGTTGAGCACATCTTCCAGCCAGCGGATGGTGTTGATATCGAGGTTGTTGGTCGGCTCGTCGAGCAACATGATATCGGGGTCGGCAAACAGGGCCTGCGCCAACAGCACACGCAGTTTCCAGCCCGGCGCCACGGCGCTCATCAGGCCGGCGTGCTGTTCAATGGGAATTTCCAGCCCGAGCAGCAGTTCACCGGCGCGCGCTTCGGCGCTGTAACCGTCCATCTCGGCGAACTGCACTTCCAGATCGGCGACCTTCATGCCGTCTTCCTCGCTCATTTCCGGCAAGGCATAGATGCGATCACGTTCCTGTTTAACGGCCCACAGTTCGGTATGCCCCATGATGACTGTGTCCATCACGGTGTGTTCCTCGAAGGCGAACTGGTCCTGGCGCAGCTTGCCGACGCGGATATTGGGTTCGGTCATGACCGTGCCGGAGGTGGCTTCAAGATCGCCACCGAGGATTTTCATCAGGGTGGACTTGCCGCAACCGTTGGCGCCGATCAGGCCGTAGCGGTTGCCGTTAGCGAATTTGACAGAGATATTCTCGAACAGGGGTTTGGCCCCGAACTGCATGGTGATATTGGCTGTAGAAATCAAGATACTGTACCGAAGAGGCTGATTTTGAAAGGCACGAGGCCGAAGCCGGACATTATCGCATAAAATCGGCCTGCTGGCCCGATCAGTCCGTTCGGCTGGCGGAAATCACCGTCCAGTGCATCGGCACGCGGCAATCCCGCTCGCCAAATGCCGCCCCCAGCCCGGCTGCGACACGATCCACCACCGCATCAATCGCCGCATCACCACGTTGCTCGATCTCGACCCGCAACGGTGAGCCCGTCACCATACCCAGGGCCGCGTGCCGCGGTTCGGCAAATACGCATTCACCGTCCAGCCGGG
>JALWRY010000207.1 GCA_027080445.1 Thiohalobacter sp.
CTAAACTGGCGCTGATGGTCAGGCAGGATGTTCCAATCAAAGTCCGCAAAAAAACATCGACTGGATTTCTGTCCGGACAGTTTTCCCGATACCACCTCTGGCTGGCCATTCTGTTTGGTGGAACGGTGTTTTCCTGCGCGCTCTATTTCCTTCATATACCTGAACAACTCCAGCGAGGTGAAGATGCCAGGATAGCCATCCGCTTACTCGATGCTATGCGTCGCCCCATGCTGGAAATCAAGGGAATCGAAGCGCAATTTATCGAAACAGGTGGTTCGGAGAAAACGATTGCTGCCCTGAATGAAACGACAGCACAGGCAGAACAGCTGCTCGATAATTATCGACATGCAGCCTCATACAATACCAAACTGGTTAAACGTATTGACGGCCTTACGTTGGCCTATCGCAATTGGGTTAAGGCCGAGCGCCTTGTCATGGCACATGCCGCATCGGCTGATAAAAAACCTTCTGACACTCACCTCGCCGAGCACCTCACCCGGGCCAATACACTTTTCCTGTCCGCCATGGCGGAACTCGGGAAAGGTGAACCCCTTATCCACAAGAACCTGCAAGAAGGACAACATGCCCTTTATATCCTGCAATGGTCAGGAGCCTCACTGGCAACCTATCTTTTTATCCTGATCCTGCTGCATCAGCGCGCTGCAAACCGGCTGATCGCCGCAAAACAGCAGGATCTGGATACTACCTTGCACTGTATCGGGGATGCTGTCATTGCTACTGATACGCAAGGCAGAATAAAACGTCTGAATCCAGTCGCAGAATGCCTGACAGGCTGGAGCATGAGCGAAGCCATGGAGCGCGCCCTGGGCGAGGTGTTTCAGATCGTGAATGCTGAAACGGACAAAACTGTCGATAACCCCGTTGACAAAGTATTGCGCGAAGGAAAAACCGTAGGCCTGGCGAACCACACGGTGCTAATCGCACGTAATGGTGAACGTTTTCAGATTGCTGACAGTGCTGCACCAATCCGGAATGGCGCAGGTATTATAACCGGTGTGGTACTGGTATTCAGGGACGTTACTGAAGACTACAGGCTACAGCAGAGTGTGCATGAACATTCACAGCGCCTGCAACGCATCATCGAATCAGCCATGGATGCAGTTATTGTAGCGAATGAGCAAGATATTATTCTGGAGTGGAATCCCCAGGCCGAAGCCTTATTTGGCTGGTCACGCGATGAAATCATTGGCCGGCACGTTTATGAAACCATTATTCCCGCCGCATTACGCGACACACACCGGCAAGGAATAGGCAGGCTTATAGAAACAGGAAAAACACATATACTCGGCAACCGTATTGAAACCGCAGGATTACGCAGGGACGGTTCGGAATTTCCGATTGAACTGACCATCAATCAACTCCACCAGAGTACGGGCTGGCTATTCAGCGCCTTTATTCGTGACCTGACTGCACGGAAAAGCGCGGAAGAGGAGCTACGCCTTGCTGCGACAACATTCAAGAGCCATGCGGGCATCCTGATTACTGACAGCAGTGGCGCCATCCTGCGAGTCAACCCGGCCTTCGAAGCAATGACCGGCTACACCGCAGAAGAAATCGTCGGGGAAAACCCCCGCATCCTCCAGTCCGGCCGCCAGGACAAGGAATTTTACCAACGTATGTGGTCCACCATCATTAAAGAGGGCCAGTGGCAGGGCGAATTATGGAACCGACGCAAGGATGGCAGTCTATATGCTGAATGGTTGACGATTACCGCGGTAAAAAACCCAGGTGGGAAAATCACGCATTATGTGGGAACCAGCCAGGATATCACCAAGCGCAAGCGCGCCGAGGCACGCTTTGAGCATCTCGCCTATCACGATGACCTGACCGATCTTGCTAACCGGCGCCTGCTGCACGACCGGATGGAACACGAAATTGCCATCGCAAAACGGCGTAGTGTACTTGGCGCTCTGCTGTACCTGGATCTTGATCGTTTCAAAAACCTTAACGATGCGCTGGGTCACCCGGTCGGCGATGATCTGCTGCGCAAGGTCGGTGAACGCCTGAAAATGCTGGTTCGCACGGAAGACACTGTCGCCCGTATTGGCGGAGATGAATTTGTGATCCTGTTACCAATGCTGGATCCGGATCCATCAAAGGCAAGCTTCGAGGCGCAAGCCGTAGCGGAGAAAGTCCGTTTACGCCTGTCGGAACCCTATACACTTGGAGGACACCGTTATCACATCAGCCCCAGCATCGGCATTGTGCTTTTCCCCGAAGGTGAAGGTGATGCTGACGACCTGCTCAAACATGCTGACAGCGCACTCTACCGCGCGAAGGAAGAAGGCCGCAACACGGCACGCTTCTACCAGCCGGACATGCAGGCCGCAGCTGAAGCCCGCCTTGCGCTGGAAAAGGACTTACGCCACGCGCTTGAGCACAATGAACTGTCTCTCCACTATCAGCCCCAGGTCAATGGGTCCGGTGAACTGATCGGCGCCGAGGCGCTGATTCGCTGGCAGCACCCGGAACAGGGCATGGTACCACCTGACAGATTTATCCCCATCGCTGAAGATAGCGGGCTGATCCTGAATATTGGCGACTGGGTGTTACGCGCTGCTGCACGGCAGATTAATACCTGGCAACAGAGCAAACGTTATACCTTGCCACGGCGACTCGCGGTGAATGTCAGCCCGCGGCAATTTCATCAGACCGATTTTGTTGACCGCGTTGTTAACACATTCAATGAGGAAGGCGTCTCCCTGGATCACCTGGAACTCGAAATCACCGAGACACTGGTCATGGAGAATGTCGAAGATGTCATAGAAAAAATGACCCAACTAAAGGCACAAGGGGTATGCTTTTCTATTGATGACTTTGGTACCGGTTATTCCTCGCTGAGCTACCTCAAGCGCCTGCCCGTGGATCAACTGAAGATCGACCGTTCTTTCGTGCGCGATATTGTCATCGACGCCGATGATGCCGCCATCATCGAAACCATCATAGCCATGACCCGCCACCTCAGACTTGGTGTCATCGCTGAAGGCGTGGAAACCAGAGAACAACTGGATTTTCTCAAGGAGAAATGCTGCACTGCTTTTCAGGGGTATTACTTCAGTCGCGCGGTACCTGCAGAAGAATTTACCCGGTTTTTCAGTTGCCCAATCCTGCCCGCCGGGACGGAGTAAACACGAACTTCGTTGACATGGATCAAGCACAGGGAATGTAACAAGCGATATGATTCCATCTGTGTTGCCGAATCTTCAAACATATTCTGGTTCGGGCAATTTCGGGGGCTCATGCAAAAACCGGTTCTGGCCTACACGATAGGCGACAAGCGTTATCTGAACATTACCGACAGGTGCACCCTGCACTGCACGTTCTGTCCAAAGTTCTGTAGCACTCCGCAAGTCCATGAGATTGACCTCAGCCTTCCACGACGCCCTGAAGTCGGTGAAATCATCGACGCGCTCGGTGATCCATCCGACTACCGGGAGGTGGTATTTTGCGGTTTCGGGGAACCCACCCTGCGCCTCAAGCCCCTGCTGGAAATCGCAAGCCATATCAAAAACCACAATGGGCGTGTTCGTGTGAATACCGACGGACTGGCCAACCTGGTCCACAAGCGCAATGTACTCCCCGAACTGGCAAGCTGCGTCGATGCGCTCTCGGTGTCGATGAACGCCGATACTGAAACCCTGTACCGGCAACACTGCCAGCCGGCATTGGCAGGATCCTACCAGGCCATGCTGGATTTTTTGCAACTGGCGCCGGTCTATATAGACAAGGTCACTGCGACTGCCATCGATGGCCTCGACAGTGTAAATATTGATGCCTGCCGGCAACTGGCCGAACAACGTAATGTCACTTTCAGACGTCGGGTGCTGGATGTCGTCGGCTGAACAGAGACAGAAGCTATGCCATTAATGAAACCTGTCATTAAAAACGACAATCCGTTTGACCTGGACAATCCCGGGGCTTACGAAGACTGGAGAGCGGCCAAACTGGAAGGCTACCCTGAAAACCTTGAAGACCTGATCGTCGAGGTTAAGGATCCGCGCGAGTTGATGCAGTCGGAACGGGAAGCGATTCTCGCACGCTGCGCCAGGGCAAACATGGCAATCTACGTGGGCAAAACCGGGACAGACCCGGACAAGCTGATTCCCGCCACACTCGGCGCACAACTGGGCTTGCGCTACCTGGACCGTAACATGGGCGCCGACGACGACGGCATCACCAGCCTGCAGGTCGTCAATACACAATGGCGTTCCCGCTATATCCCTTATACCAACCAGCTAATACACTGGCACACCGACGGTTATTACAACGGCCTGGACCAGCAAATCTATTCACTGTTGCTGCACTGTGTGCACCCGGCTAGGGAAGGTGGCGAAAATGCCCTGCTCGACCACGAAATCGCCTATATACGGTTGCGTGATGAAAACCCGGAATATATACAGGCCTTGACGGCGCCGGATGCCATGACGGTTCCTGCCAATGTCGAGGAAGGTACGGTCGTGCGACCGGCACGTTGCGGCACGGTATTTTCACCGTATGACAAAAAGCACCTGCATATGCGTTACACCGCCCGCAAGCACAGTATCGAGTGGAAAAATAATGATCGGACACGCGCGGCCGTGGCGGCGCTGGAAAAACTGCTGGCCTCGGATGACCCGTTTATTTTCCGTGCGACGCTGCAGCCCGGGTGGGGACTGATCAGCAATAATGTGCTGCACAATCGCAGTCGTTTCGAGGACGACCCGCAGCACCCGCGCCTGTTATACCGGCTGCGCTACTTTGACCGCGTCAACTAGACCCGGGCCACCCGGTTTGCCGGCATGAATTCCGGTACCTCGCCGAGATCCCGGAATTTATGATAGATATTGTTCAGGTGTGTTCTCAGGGTTGCCTTTGAGATCGACAAGGCATTGCAAATCTCCGGGTTGGAAATCCCCCGGATGGTCAGGGAAACCACCTCGGTTTCACGCTTTGTCAGTCCCTTTTCCCGGTAGTAGGCCAGCGCCATTTCGTACCGCTCCTTGAGAGGTTGGAGGAAGGTGATGATACTGTCACTGCTGCATAACAGCGTCACGTCAAAGAAACTGCCGTGCAGGAAACTGTTCCGGTACACCCGGCTGCCCCAGTCTTTCCATTGCCGGGTTTTATCGCCGGCATACAGTTCCATACATCCTGTCTCGCACCGTTCGCCACACCGTTCGCCGCACAACTCACGACAATAGTCATTCTGGCTCAGTACGCGTTTGTTCCGGTCCTTGACACAGACCGCCACATGGCTCGCATCCAGTGAAGACTCCAGTATATTGTTCATAGCTTTGCAACCTTGTATGTAGGTAAGTACTCAAACCGATTATGAAAACGTAACAAATTCAA
Organism: Thiohalobacter sp.; assembly: GCA_027080445.1. Lineage (GTDB taxonomy): Bacteria > Pseudomonadota > Gammaproteobacteria > DSM-19610 > DSM-19610 > Thiogranum. The sequence continues at coordinate 5,353 of JALWRY010000207.1, forward strand.
GTAGCATGGAAAATCAACAGTCAGGGTGGATTCTAGGGGTGAAACCCGGGCAATACCTTGATCTGGCTCAGAACAATGGCTTAAAACAGACGGGTTCCCATGACAACCAACCCATACCTGACACGATGCATCCCCTTCAGACCCTGACCGACTGGACCGGCCAGGTCGCGGGCCTGCTCTGGGGCAATGCACTGACACTGGCCCTGCTGCTGGGCATGGGGCTGTACCTGACGCTGCGCATGGGACTGATCCAGTTCCGCGGTTTCCGCCATTCGCTCGCCCTGTTGTCAGGCGCCTATGACCGGCCACACCACGAAGGCCATATTACCCACTTCGAAGCACTGTCCACCGCCCTGTCGGCCACCATCGGCACCGGCAACATCGCGGGTGTGGCCACGGCAATTTCCCTGGGTGGCCCGGGCGCCCTGTTCTGGATGTGGGTCACGGCTTTCTTCGGCATGGCCACCAAGTTCACCGAATGCACCCTGGCGCTGCGTTTCCGCGAGGTGCGCAAAGAAGGCACCATTGCCGGCGGCCCCATGTATACCCTGCTGCACGGGCTGAACATGAAACGCACCGCCATGCTGTTCGCCAGCTTTGCGCTGATCGCCTCGTTCGGGATCGGCAACATGGTGCAGGCCAACTCGGTGGTCGACGGGCTGGGCTACCTGTTCCCGGAGATCCGTCACTATGCCTGGCTGGTCGGGCTGGTACTGGCCATCCTGGTCGGCGCCGTGATCCTCGGTGGTGTCAAACGTATTGCCCGCGTGGCCTCGAAGATTGTCCCTTTCATGGCACTGCTGTACGTAGGCGCGGCCATCCTGGTCCTCATCAACTACCTGCCGCAGATACCGGCGGCCTTTGCGACCATCTTCAACCATGCCCTGAATCCCCTGGCGGTGGGTGGCGCGGCCGTGGGTGAAGCCATTCGCTGGGGTGTGGCGCGCGGACTGTTTTCCAACGAAGCCGGGCTGGGCTCCTCACCCATGGCGCATGCCGCCGCCCGGACCGACCAGCCGGTGCGCGAGGGCC
>JALWRY010000208.1 GCA_027080445.1 Thiohalobacter sp.
GCGCTGCGCGCCTCGCAATGACAGTTATCCGTACTCGAGTAGAATCCGGCTTTTCAGGAAGCGAGCTGAGCCTGCCATGTCACAGATCCTGATCTCGGCCGCACACAAGTCTTCCGGCAAAACCACCGTCACGATCGGACTCTGCGCTGCATTGCGCCAGCGCGGTCTCGCTGTCCAGCCCTTCAAGAAAGGCCCGGACTACATCGATCCCATGTGGCTGGGACGGGCCGCCGGCCACGACTGCCACAACCTCGATTTCTACACCATGCAGCGCGAGGAAATCCGCGACACCGTTGCCTGGTACGGGCAGTCTGCCGACATCAATATCATCGAAGGTAACAAGGGCCTGTACGATGGCCTGGACCTGGATGGCAGCAACAGCAACGCGGCGCTCGCCAGGCTGGTCGGCGCACCGGCGGTGCTGGTACTCGATGCCCGCGGCATGACCCGTGGCATCGCCCCGCTGATTCTCGGTTACCAGGCATTCGATCCCGATATCAATATTGCCGGAGTCATTCTCAACCAGCTGGGCGGCAGCCGGCATGAATCCAAACTGCGGGCCGTGATCGAGCACTACACGGATGTTCCGGTTCTTGGCGCCGTTGCCCGCCACACGGATATGGAAATCCTGGAACGCCACCTGGGACTGATACCGAGCAACGAGGAAGCAACCGCGGAACGTCATATCCGCGCCATCGGCGATGCCATCGAACGCCAGGTCGACCTTGACGCACTGATCAGACTGGCCGAAACCTGCCCTTTGCCGCCCGTACCCGCCGCCTCACCCCTGGCAATCAAACCACTCGACACGCCGTTGCGACTCGGCGTGGCGCGTGATGAAGCCTTTGGTTTTTACTACCCCGGCGACCTCGACGCCATGTCGCAGGCCGGCGCCGAACTGGTTTTTATCGATACTCTCCGTGATACGGAACTGCCCCCACTCGACGGACTGTTCATCGGCGGCGGCTTCCCCGAAACCTGTATGGAAAAGCTGGAAGCCAATGTGGCGCTGCGCCGTGCCATTCGCCAGGCCATCGAAAACGGCCTGCCAAGCTACGCGGAATGCGGTGGCCTGATGTACCTGTCACGCTCTATCACCTGGCAGGGGAAATGCTGTGAAATGGTGGGCGTGATACCCGGGGACAGTGTCATGCACCCTCACCCGCAAGGACGCGGTTACGTGCGCCTGGGCGAAACCGGTGATCCCTTGTGGCCTGCCAGTGAAAACGCCCCGGACGAGATCGCGGCACACGAATTCCACTACTCGGCGCTGGAAAATATGGAGCCGCCGGCTGGCTGGGAATACAATGTGCTGCGCGGAACGGGCGTCGACGGCAAACACGACGGCTACCGCTGCCATAAGCTGCTGGCCTGTTACACTCACCAGCGCAGCACATCGAAAAACCGCTGGACTGAACGCTTTTTACACTTTATCCAGACGGGCAAAACACGGCACAATAAGCCATGAACCCGTTTACCGACCGCAAGGGAATACACTTATGATCAGTTTGACGCCTGAAGCTGCCGAACACATCCGTCACTCCGCGACCCAGGGCAACATGGCCGATATGCCCCTGCGCATCGCCGTGACGCGCCGTGAAGATGGCAGTTTCCACTATGCACTGGGCTTTGACGATATCAACCGGGAGGACGACCATAAATTCCAGTCGGAAGGTATAGAAATTGTTGTCGCCCCCCAGAGCATGGAACTGTTATCCGGCACAATCATTGATTATGTCGACCTGGATGGCAGCAAGGAAATTATTTTCATCAATCCCAATGACCCGGCCCAGCAATAACGGGGTGCCATGATTGAACCGGATAAGAAGGCAACACAACCACGGCGCCGTCTGCCGCTGCCCGACTGGCCGACAACCCGACAGTTTCTGGCGGCGCTCTCTGCGCTGGGTATCACCCTGCTTATACTGGGCCTGATCAATATCTGGGACTACCTGCAAGAGGAACAAACCAACTGGTTACCGCTGGCCAACAGCGTCCTGCTGGTTGGAGGCATTGCACTGCTCGCGTTCACCTTCCACGTCGCCCGCCGCGACCTGGTGGCCCCCCTGTCCGAGCTGCGACACTGGGTCAACGAGATGCGTAACGGCAAACTCAGCGCACGCCTGCCAAAGTCAGACCAGCCGGATTTCAGTAAACTCTACAAGGATATCAACGCACTGGCAGAGCGGCTGGAGTCCCTGTCATTGAACATGCAATCCGAAGTTGAGCAACAGACGCACCGCATTCAACAGAAAACGCACTCCCTGGAAATCCTCTATGACATCGCTGCCAACATCAATGCCGCCAATGATCTTGAGGATCTGCTGACACGATTCCTTCACACGCTCAAAGATGTTGTGGACGCCAGGGCTGGTACAGTACGCATGCTGACCAGTGAGGGTGAAATGCAGCTGATTGCCAGCAGTGGCCTCGACCCGGAAGTGGTAAAACAGGAACAGCTCATCAGCATCGACCGATGCCTGTGTGGCCAGGTCGCCCGCCACGGCGAAGTCTATGCGCTGGATGATCTCAAGGGTTGCGGACAGTTTGCCGGCCGACCGTTCTTTGAATCCGACCGTGTGGAAATGATCGCCGTCCCGCTACGCTACCGTGGCAAGGTACTGGGTGTATACAATCTGTTCACCGAGCAACACGGTCTGGTCGAGCGCGAGGACATGAAAGACCTGCTCACCAGCGTTGGCCACCACCTCGGCATGGCGATCGAGAAATCCCGCCTGGACGAAGAAGCCAACCTGCTCTCGATCATGGAAGAACGCACGCGACTGGCCAATGAACTGCACGATTCACTGGCGCAAAGTCTCGCCAGCCTGAAATTCCAGGTCCGCGTGCTCGATGAGACCCTGCATAGCGGCGAGGAATCTGCGCTCTGGCAGGAACTGGAACGTATCGAAAACAGCCTCGATGAAGCCTACACCGAGCTGCGCGAGCTGATCGCCCACTTCCGCGCGCCTATCGACAAGCGCGGGCTGGTTCCCGCCGTTGAACAGGCGGTTGAACGCTTCCGCCGCGACTCGCAAATCAGCGCTTTCCTGCAACTGGAATGGAACGAGACCAAACTGCCTGCTGAAGTTGAAATACAGGTCTTGCGCATTATCCAGGAAGCCCTGGCCAATATCCGTAAACACAGCAAGGCCAACGCCGTGCGCGTCCTGATGCGCGCCACGCCAGACCATGATTTTATGGTCATGATTGAAGATGACGGTATCGGTATACAGGACAAGGTGATTGAAGGCGGGCCGGGTGAGCACCTCGGCCTGAAAATACTCGAGGAACGCGCCGCACGCCTGCACGGCAAGATACGAATCGAAAGTGAAAGTGGTGAAGGCACCTGCATTACGCTGACCTTCCCCATTCCTGCCGAAGAAAATAATACGGTGACCGTTGAACTTCCCGCACAGCAGGCGAACAAGCTATGAGTCTACGTGTACTACTGATCGATGATCACACCCTGTTCCGGGTGGGCCTCGAAGGCCTGCTGGCGCACCGTAGTATTGAGGTCATCGCCTCCATTGGCGACGGGCGCGAGGGCCTGCTGCGCGCCGAAGAACTCAAACCGGATGTCGTGCTGCTGGACATGCGAATGCCCGACATCAATGGCATTGGCGTACTGAGAAAACTGCGCGAATCCGGCTTCCAGAATCCGGTTGTCATGCTCACCACCAGCACCGACGAACGTGATCTTGTCGAGTCATTACGCAACGGTGCACAAGGCTACCTGCTCAAGGATATGGAGCCCGACCAGCTGGTCATGGCCCTGCGCGATATCGTCGATGGTAAAACCGTCGTGGCGCCGGACCTGGCGCCGGTACTCGCCAAGGTGGTACAGGGCGACGGCACCCTGCCCAACGAAACCTCGCCCTTCGATGACCTGACGCCTCGCGAAAGTGAAATCCTCAGCCTGCTCGCCGAAGGCCAGAGTAACAAGGTGATCGCCCGCAACCTGGGCATTTCTGACGGGACGGTGAAACTTCATGTCAAGGCCATCCTGAGAAAACTCGGCGTGCATTCCCGTGTCGAAGCAGCTGTCATTGCCGTCGAACAGGGACTGCGCAACAATCGTGAAAACACCGAATAAGCGGCGACGGATCCTGTCTATGAAAACCTTTGAACAACTGATCAACGAGGCACTGGAAGATGTCGAGGAAATCTTTCCCTGGGACCTCGCGGAAGCCCTCGAGGAAAAACCGGATTTGATGCTACTGGATGTGCGCGAACCGTATGAATATGACGCCATGCACATCAGAAACGCACTGAACGTACCACGCGGCATCCTCGAAACGGCCTGCGAATATGACTATGAAGAAACCATACCGGAACTGGTCAACGCGCGTGAACGGGAAATCATTGTGATCTGCCGCTCAGGCAAGCGCAGCGTACTGGTGGCCCAGGTCATGCAGCAGCTCGGGTACCGGAACGTCAAGTCCCTGAAGACTGGCATGCGCGGCTGGAGCGATGATGACCAGGAAATGGTAGACCGCGAGGGCAAACCGGTCGATGAAGACAGCGCCATCGAATATTTCACACCAAGATTGCGCCCGGAACAAATGAGCAAGTAAACCGCGTCAAAGGTAGTGCTTGTGTTCCTTGCGACGTGTACCGGCCTTCTGTGACACCACACCGTGGATAGCCTCGATGCCGGGTATCTCCAGTTTCTCGTCGTAGCCTTCGTTCACGCATTTCAGGAAATAGCGCTCACCTTCAATGCGTAACTGGCGAAAATACAGCTCCTCCTCGTACTGGGCCACCACGTAACAACCATCCTGAACCAGACCTTCCGGGTCTATAATGATGATGCAACCGTCCTTGAACTCCGGCTCCATCATGTCACCCAGCACCCGCAGGGCAAACGGTTCGCTGGCGGAACAACCTGTCGCTTCCACGATAACTACCTCAAATTTCTATCAATTCCCGGTTGCGCATTTTAGCACGATACCGCATCAACAATCGCGTTAAAGTAAGCGTGCGCCGCGCCGTCAAAGACAGCAGCACTGACTTGATTTTAGAGGAATTTCCGTGACTCCGCAGGATCTGGTGACCCGTAACGTACGTCTGGTTTCTTTACCCGAAGTTTGTATCCAGGTGCAGGCGCTTGCCGATTCATCCCACACCACGGCAGATGACATTGCCGATGTGGTCAGCAAGGACACCGCACTGACGACACGGCTGCTAAAACTGGTCAACAGCGCCTACTTCAGCCTGCCGCGAAAAATCGACACGGTATCGCGCGCCGTCAACATGATCGGCATGCGTGAACTCCGCAACCTGACCCTGGCGGCGTCGGCCGCCGAAGTCTTCTCGCGCATTCCACCGGACCTGATCGACATGGCAGGTTTCTGGCAGCACAGTGTCTACACCGGCCTGCTGGCGCGTAACCTGGCCCAGTGCTGCAACGTACTGCACAGCGAGCGTCTGTTTACCGCCGGGCTGCTGCACGATGTAGGACGCCTGCTGATGTTCATGAAGGTGCCGGATGAAACCGCCAGTGCGGAAGCCCTGCGTTTGCAATCCCGGCGCGATATCTGTGAGATTGAAGAAGAACTGATCGGCTTCAGTCATGCCGAGGTCGGTGAAGCCCTGCTGTTACACTGGAACATGCCGGAAAATCTGTGCGCATCCATCCGCTACCACCACAATCCGGAAACTGCCAGTGACGCGCACCTCGAATCGGCCATCGTGCATATCGCCGACCAGGTTACCCACTGTGCACAGGAAAGCAAGGATCCGCTCGGCTCTCCCTTCTATGACCCCTACGGCGCACTGCTCGATTCCGACCTGAACGCGGAACCCATTACCGCGCAGGCCATACAGAACATACAACCGGCGGCCCTGTTGCTGACACATATCACCGAAGCGCAAATCATTGACTGCATCGGCAAAAATGCAGCAGCATTCAACCAGGTGCTCGACCTGCTCTACCCGATGGCCTGGGAAACGCCACGCTAGAGGCTCAACGTTTGAAGCGCCGGGCAAAGAATTGCCGCCGCAGATCCGCCACGGCACTCACCCCGTTGCTGCTGACATCATAGATACGCCAGCCGTGTGGCGTCAGGTAGAAATAGAAGTACAGGCGAACGACCGGGCCACCCACATGGTAAATATCGCCACCGGCCCGCCAGGTATAGGCGCCACCCGGTTGCGGAAACAGCGGCACAAAACGCGGCATACGCACATCGTACAGGCCGGCCTTGTGCGCCAGCTGCTCGAACAGGCGGTCGCGTACACGGTTCTGGAAATGACTGCGTTCAAGTACATCCAGGCGGGTATATTCAGGCCCGGCAATCAGGTACGCCATGTAGGAGAAGTCAAAAAAACGTGCCGCCTGTTCCTCCATCAGATTGACCACGGACGCCGG
>JALWRY010000209.1 GCA_027080445.1 Thiohalobacter sp.
GACAGATATCGACAAACTGAGACTGATGCCGGCAGGGCGCACACACCCGAACTCAACGGAATTGTTGTCCAGTAGCCAGATGAAAAAGCTTGCCCTGGATCTTGCAAAACGGTACCCGGACCGGGTGGTGCTTTTCGATGCGCCACCACTGCTGGCGACGACAGAGGGTCGGGCGCTTGCTGACCTGGCCGGACAGATTCTCATTGTTGTTGAAGCCGGGAAGACAACGCAAAGTGCAATCAAGGAAGTGGTTTCCACGCTGGATAAAAACAAGGCGATTGGTATGGTTCTCAACAAAAGCAATCATATGTTCAAGAGGGACTACTACTATGGAGCGTACGGAGATGGAAATTAACCGCCCGGGTACGAAAGATTTTCTCATGGCAAGGAAGGCCGCCGTCGCAGGAATTTTCGGCAGCGTTTTACTGGCAGGCGCCCACCAGGCGGTTGCCGCCGGTTGGGAAATATCGCCAAACGTTACCTTGTCCGAGACTTTCCTGGATAACAGTGGTCAGGCGCTCACGGACCAGTCGAATCACGAGTACGTCAGCGAGGTTACGCCTTCACTCGGCGTGCGCAAAGAGGGACGGCGTGTCAAACTGAGTGCGCTCTACCGCTTGCAGAATCTCTGGTACTCGAATGCCAGCGATCTTGATAACTCCTACCAGCAGTACGCTGCCAGTGTGAACGCAGAGTTGTTGCGTAAAGTCCTGTTTCTTGACCTGAGTACAACGCGAACACAGCAGATCATCGATCCGAATAATGTTGTGACGTTTGATAACCTGGCAACAACGTCCAACAGGACCGACGTGACGACCTACTCGGCGAAACCGTCCTATGCGCACCAGTTTGGCGATTTTGCCGAGGCGCGGGTAAACGGCAGTTTTGATCATGTGAGTTACTCGGACTCGGCAACGGCGGATTCCGATAATATCGGTTATTTTGCATCACTGGCCAGTGGCAACCGGTTTGACCGGGTCGACTGGGTAGGCAGTTTCAAACGTGTCGAGTTTCTACAGAGACAAAACAAGAATGACGAGTACTACCAGACGTTATTACTGGATTTTGGTTACAAGTTTCGTAAACGCCTGACGTTTATCGCCGGGGTGGGTTATGAAAACAGCAACATACAAAATACCGATACCGGTGAGTCCGGCGGTAGCTGGAAAATCGGTGCCAAGTGGGAGCCGACGCCGCGTACCTCGGTGACGGGTACCGTCGGCCAGCGGTTCTTCGGTAATTCGGCCTCTTTCCAGTTGGTTCACCAGCAGAAAACCAGCCAGTTGCGGATCAATTTCGTCCAGAATATCACCCATGTCTCCCAGCTTGCGTTGGGCAATAACGTTTTTGACAGTACCTTCGCCAACACGAACACCGGTGGCGGTGGAAACACGACGGTTCTGACCCCGAACGTACCCGCGGTTAGCGAAAATATCAGTTCGCCATCGATAACAACGGGCCTGTTTCTGTCAAAGCGCTGGAGCGCCAGTTATATCAAGAAAACGCATCGTTCCCTGTTCAATCTTCGCGGGTTTCACGAAAACCGTGAGTTGACGGTGGGGGGAACCAACGAAAATGTGTTTGGTGGCGACAGCTCGTGGGCCTGGGCCATAGGTAGTCGTACGACATCCACGCTATCGGGGCGTTGGGAACGGCAAAAACTGGCGGCTGCAGGCAAGCAGGATGATGACATCTGGAGTGCAGGCGTTGAGATAACACACCAGATCGGGAAAAACAGTCAGGGTTCTATCGGCGCTCGCCGTGTAAAAAGGGATTCACCGTCATCCGCACTGAATTATGAGCAAACCCAGATTGCCCTTAAGCTGGTAATCGGTTTGTACTAGAGAAACCTGACGAAACCTCATCACGGCTCCCAAAAAGAATAACCTGTTGCATGAATAAGCAAGTAGCCATCGAAGCGTTAGGCGAGGCGGATATACTCTGCATCGTTGGCGCGCGCCCGAATTTCATGAAGATCGCGCCCATTATGGCCGCCCTGGCAGAAGCCGGGGATGCTGTGCGAGCATTGCTTGTGCATACGGGACAGCATTACGACGCGGAAATGAACGATGCCTTCTTCCGTGACCTGTCTATCCCGAAACCGGATATCGATCTCGGTATCGGCTCGGCGAGTCATACCGTGCAGACGGCCAATATCATGCTGGGCTTTGAACCGATTCTTGCCGCGACCCGGCCATCGGCCATACTGGTGGTCGGGGACGTCAATTCGACCATTGCCTGTGCGCTGGTTGCTGCGAAACAACATGTACCGGTGATACACGTGGAAGCCGGCTTGCGCAGTTTTGACCGCGCTATGCCCGAGGAAATCAACCGCATCCTCACCGACCAGTTGTCAACCCTGCTGTTTACGACAGAAAAAGAGGCCAGGGAGCAATTATGCCGGGAAGGTGTTTCTGCGGACGGGATCCATTTTGTCGGAAATGTCATGATCGATACCCTGATGCGCCAGCTCGATCGGGCCATCGAACCGGCAGATACCCTGGCAAAATATACCCATGACAACGCATTCGTACACCTGGACAAGGGGTACGCCCTGCTGACGCTGCACAGGCCGTCCAATGTGGATGATTCTGCCGTACTCGAACCCCTGCTTCAGTCGATTGTAGCCGTCAGTCAACGGCTGCCGGTTATCTTCCCGGTCCATCCGCGGACGCGGGCCATCCTCGATAATACCGGTCTGGCCGGCATACTGGCATCAGCGGACAACGTGATTCAACTGCCCCCACTGGGTTACCTGGAAATGCTCGGGATGATGCGTCGTTCAACGCTGGTGCTCACGGATTCCGGCGGGTTGCAGGAGGAAACCACAGCGCTGGGCATCCCCTGTATCACGCTGAGAGAGAATACCGAGCGTCCTGTGACGGTTGAAGAGGGGACCAATACCATTGTCGGTCTGGATTCGGCGAAAATGCTGGCAGTGGTCGATGAGGTGCTGTCCAGCGGTGGCAAGGCAGGTAAAACCCCGGTGCTGTGGGATGGCCAGGCAGCGATCCGGATTCGCGACATTCTGTTGTCCTGGCTGCAGACGCAGCCTTCCTACCAGGCCAGGCACCAGCCATGACAAACAGCGGCAATATGGTGAATGCCATGTCGGTCGATGTGGAAGATTATTTCCAGGTCTCCGCGTTTGAAAAGCATATCCCGCATGCCGACTGGGACCGGTTTGAATGCCGCGTGGAAGCCAATACCCACCGGATACTCGACCTTTTCTCCGAGTATGAATGCAAGGCGACATTTTTTACCCTGGGCTGGATCGCCGAACGCTACCCGGGCATTGTCAAAAGAATCGTGGCGGAGGGACACGAACTCGCCAGCCACGGTTATGAACATATCCGCGTCACGCAACAGAATCGCGAACAGTTCAGTAAGGACGTGCTGCGAACAAAGGCCATTCTGGAAGATATTGGCGGTACGCCGGTGCGAGGGTACCGCGCCGCCAGTTATTCGATCGGTCGGGACAACCTGTGGGCGCTCGAGGTGTTGCAGGAGACCGGTCACGCATACAGTTCGAGTATCTACCCGATAAGGCACGACCTGTACGGTATGCCGGAGGCGCCGCGTTTCGCCCATCACATCAACGGACTGGACATCCTGGAAATTCCGGTCACGACAATCGAACTTCGCGGAAACAAGTTTCCGTGCGGTGGTGGCGGTTATTTTCGCCTGTTCCCCTACCGCTTGTCGAAATGGGCGTTGGGTCATGTCAACAGGACCGATGGACAGCCGTGTAATTTTTATTTTCACCCCTGGGAAATTGATCCTGACCAGCCCCGGCAGTCGGGTATCAGTTTCAGGACGCGCTTCCGTCATTACCTGAACCTGCGCCGTGTGGAAGCCCGTCTGAGGGCTTTATTAAACGATTTCAACTGGTCCAGGATGGACACTGTGTATCTTGAGAAAAACGATTCATGAGCGATGTACTGGAGATCAGGACGCTGGACGACAGTCAGGCGGAAGCCTGGGACCGCTTTGTCGAGCAGTCCCCGGAGGCCACATTTTTTCACCGCGCCGGCTGGCGTACTGTACTTGAGAAAGGCCTGGGACACCGGGCGTATTATTTTTACGCGGTCGATGCAGCCGGAGAGATACAGGGGATATTCCCGCTTGGGCAGGTGAAGAGCCTGCTGTTTGGGAATGCGCTGATCTCCGTGCCTTTCTGTGTGTACGGGGGCATCGTATCGAAGTCAGGCAAGGCGCACGATGCGCTGCTGGACGCGGCAACCGACCTGGCCAGGCGCCTGAACGTGGATTACCTGGAGGTGCGTAACCCTCAAGTGCTTGGTGATGACTGGAAAACCAAACATCTCTATGTCAATTTCAGCAAGGCAATCGACCCGGACCCCGAACAGAATATGCTGGCGATTCCGCGCAAGCAGCGCGCCATGGTGCGCAAGGGTATCAAGGCAGGTCTTCAGAGCCATATCGACGCGGATGTCGATCGCCTGTATGACGCCTATTCCGAGAGCGTCAGGAACCTGGGAACACCGGTGTTTCCCCGGCCGTATTTTAAAATGTTAAAGGATGTCTTCGGCGATGCCTGTGAAGTTCTGACCATAACACAGGGTGATGATCTGGTTGCCAGTGTGATGAGCTTTTACTTCCGCGACCAGGTGCTGCCCTATTATGGTGGCGGTACCTTCAAGGCACGCAGTCTGAAAGGCAATGATTTCATGTACTGGGAACTGATGCGGCGCGGTTGCGAAAAAGGCGTGCGCGTATTCGATTATGGCCGCAGTAAAAGTGGGACAGGTGCCTACAGTTTCAAGAAGAACTGGGGTTTTGAGCCGACGCCGCTCGACTACCAGTATTACCTGGTGAAGGCCGATGCGATGCCCGAGATCAATCCCACGAATCCCAAATACCAGCTGGTCATCCGTCTGTGGAAGAAATTGCCTCTCCCGCTGACCCGGGTGATCGGCCCATATATTGCCAGGAACCTGGGGTGACGTGGAAAAGCTGCTCTATCTTGTTCACCGGATTCCTTTCCCCCCGAACAAGGGGGACAAGATCCGCTCATACCATTTGCTGAAGTACCTGTCGGAACGCTACGAGGTTCACCTTGGCGCCTTTGTGGATGACCCGGCTGATTTTGAGTATGTCGGCGAACTGGAAAAACTCAGTCAAAGCCATTTTTTTTGTCCGCTCGATCCCGGTAAGGCGAAAGTCAGGAGTTTGCAGGGTTTCTTCCGGCGCCAGGCGCTCAGCCTGCCCTATTACCGGGATGGCCGGATGCAGCGGTGGGTCGATGAAGTACTGCACAGTCACGATATCCACACGGTGATGTGCTTTTCCTCGGTGATGTCGCAGTATGTGCTTGGAAAGCAATACGACGGCCTGACACGTATTGCCGATTTTGTCGATATCGATTCCGACAAGTGGCGCCAGTACAGTGAAAGAAAATCCTTCCCGATGAACCATGTCTATCGCCGGGAGGCCCGCTGGTTACTGGATTTCGAACGGCGGGTTGCCCGCTGTTTCGATCGTTGCCTGTTTGTGTCCGGGAAAGAAGCCGATTTGTTTAGGCAGTATGCGCCGGAGTCCTCGGCGCGAATCGGCTATTTCAATAATGGCGTCGATTTCAGCTATTTTTCCCCGGACCATGTCGAATCGAATCCCTATACCGGTGATGGCAAGCGTATCGTGTTTACGGGTGCGATGGACTACTGGGCAAATATCGATGCGGTCAGCTGGTTTGCCCGGGACATATTTCCCCGCTTGCGCGAGACGCTGGCCGGACTTGAGTTCTATATTGTCGGCATTAATCCCACCGAACAGGTTCGCGCCCTGGAGAAGCTTCCCGGCATCCGGGTGACCGGCGCCGTACCCGATGTGAGGCCCTACCTGGCGCACGCTGAGCTGGTGGTTGCGCCTTTGCGCATCGCCCGGGGCGTGCAGAACAAGGTGCTTGAGGCCATGTCGATGGGCCGGCCGGTTGTGCTGACGTCTTCTGCCATGGAAGGTATCGAGCCCACGGAACTGTTAAGCCGGCGTGTGGCGGACAGTCCGGCACAGTTCGCAGAACATTGTCTGCAGGTATTGCAGTCAGGGGATCAGGCCGAGACGGGCCGGCAGGCGAGGGCGTTTGTCGAGGATGTCTATGCCTGGGAGAAAAGCCTGTCCTGCATGGAGACATTGCTTTCGAGCCGGGGGACAACATGATGCAGGCCCCGCTTGTCGCACATGTCATCCATCGCCTGCAGGTCGGGGGGCTGGAGAATGGCCTGGTGAACCTGATCAATCACACCCCGGAGGGTCGCTTCCGACATGTCGTCATCTGCATGACGGACTATACAGCTTTCAGGAAACGCTTGCGTGATGATGTGGCCTGCTATGCGTTGCATAAAAAG
>JALWRY010000210.1 GCA_027080445.1 Thiohalobacter sp.
ATGATGAGCCAAGGCTTAAATCTCCTTCTATTACAGTGTTTGGTCGTACTTGCATTGTAACAGTTCATTGAGATTTAAGCCTTTTTTCGTTCAGTTAACGGGACAGCAGTGAGTGGGTATAGAAAAGATTGATTTCAGGTAAGGATGACGATTTTTCCAACGGCTGCGTTGTTTTCCATACAGCGATGCGCTTCTACAATGTCATCCAGTTTGAATAGGCGACCGATCCTGGGCGCCAGGCGTTCTTTCTCGATGTCGTTTACCACGGTCTGTAGCGGTGTGTTGATAAAATCCCGGGAACCCCCCGAGTAACTTGTGAGGTTAACCGTGGCCGGGATCGCATCCATTGGACTGAACTGCGCTAACTCCCAGGCATTCCCGACCATGCCTGTCATACATACGGAGCCACCAGGTGCAACGCATTTCAGTGAGTCGAGCAGCGTAGTGGTACCGACAAGCTCGAGTATCTTGTCGACCCCGTCGGGAAAAACCTGCCGGACATCAGCGGCGATTTCTCCGTTGTCGATAAAAACCTGATCTGCGCCATTATCTTTGAGCATGGCTTCCCGGTCAGGCTCTCGCGTTGTCGCTGCAACGGTTGCACCTTTTTGTCTGGCCAGCATGGCGGCAGCAAGTCCTACCGACGTGGTGCCGCCACGAATCAACAAGCGCTGACCTTGATGCAACTGCAAAGCATGCGTGAGTGAACCCCAGGCGGTCTGGATCATCTCGGGCAGTGCACCAAGTGTCTGCCAGTCCAGCGTCGAGTTAATCGTCTGTACCTGAGTGGCAGGCACGCAGGTGTACTCGGCATAGCCCCCATTGAACTGCCGTCCCATACCACCCATTGCGGTAGCCACTGTTTGACCGTGGGTGAATTCGCCGCCGGGCGCTTCCTCCACAATACCGACCGCTTCGATACCGGGTACCCGGGGGAATTCTACGTCGGGCGACATTCCCTGACGGGTAAAAAGCTCCGAACGGTTCAAGCCAAAGGCTTTAACCCGGATCAAAACCCATCCGGAGGCCGGCTGAGGAATCGGTAGTTCCTCGATTACCAGCACCTCAGGGGCACCTGGCTTATGAATGACAACGGCTTTCATCTGTTTAAGTGAGTACGAAGTTAACGTGGGTTGGTGGTGGAGAAGATATAGCGCGCAATTTTCCAGTTGCCATCGCTGGTTTTCCGCAACAGAAACAGTTCCTGATTGCCTTCGGTGACCTTGTCACCCGTGGCGTTGATGGTGGTGATGCCAGCGGAGCTGGTGCGTGCAAACGCCCAGTCATCTGCCATGGTTTCGATTTCCAGGATGTCGAATTTGATATCAAGGTCGATCGCTGTAAAGACAGCCTGATAAGCGGCTTCTATTGCGTCAATACCGACGGCTGGAGGATTGTGCTGCGCCATGAAGACACCGTCCTGAGTGTAGAGCTTCAGGATGCTCGGGACGTTGCCGGCATTGAGGGCCTGTTCGTAGGTCTTCAGTAGTGCATGGATACTCTTCTGATCAGAAGAGGCGGCATGGACGCCGGACACGAAACCGAATATCAGGAGGGTCGTGGCTACAATGTGTATGAGTCGATGCTTCAAAATAAATCTCCTTGATAGTGGCTTTAATCGTGTGACAAGCACTATAAAGGTTTCCCGAAAACTAGAATATAGGTAAAATAAGCAAATAATTATTCCATATATGGAAATATCTATGTCCCCTGATCTGAATGCCATGGCCCTTTTCGTCAAAGTGGTCGAGCACAAGAGTTTCACGGCAGCTTCCAGGCGTCTTGGTGTGCCGATTTCAACCGTGAGCCGTAAAGTGAGCGAGCTTGAAAAGACACTCGGGGTGCGCTTGCTGGAAAGATCCACCCGCCATCTGCGATTGACCGAACTGGGGCAGGCGTACTACGCCTACTGCCACCGCGGGCTGGAGGAAATTGAAACCGGTACGCTGATGCTGAATGAACGACAGGCGGAAATATCAGGCACCCTGCGCCTGTCGGTGCCGCCCGGTCTCGCGGACCGGTTGATTGTTCCTCTGGTCAGTGCGTTTCAGGCGGCTTATCCGGCCGTAACGGTCAGGATTCTGATTACTGAACGGAATGTGGATTTTATCCAGGACGCTGTCGATCTGGCATTACGTGTGGGCGAGCTCAAAGACAGCAGCCTGGTTGCACGGCCGCTGATCCGCTACCGTCATGTGCTGGTCGGCGCGCCTGTCTACCTGGACAGGTTCGGTGCACCCGGGCATCCGCGTGACCTGCCTGGGCATCGTATGATTACGTTTGGCGGGTGGTTTGACGCTGTGTCCCTGAAACTGATCAATAACGGCCGTATGCACACCGTGCACGTCGAGGGAGTGCTTGCGCTGAACGACTATACCGGCATTCAGAACGTGACCGAGGCGGGGCAGGGTATCGCCGAAATCCCGTCTATTATCTGCGGCGAGGCTTTGCGTGACGGCAGACTGGTTGAAGTGATGCCTGCGTGGCGTTTCCCCTCTACGACCCTGTCGGCTGTCTATCCGAGCAACCGAAACCTTTCGCGAATTGTTCGATTGTTTAAAGATTTTTGTATTGAGCATATCGACGCTTTGTCGCCCTTCGTGGATATTTAGGTACAGGTGTATGATGATAACGGTTTACCAATACCAATACCAAAAGCTCAAGTGAGTCAATCACTTGGGCTTTTTTCGTTTCTGATCACAGGGCTATGAGGTAGGCATCTCTCAGGCTTTGTGTAAAAGATTAGTATTGTGGGAAAGGCCTTGCCTCGGAGGCAGCGGTTCCGGGACATTCTGGAAAACCCCTGCCGGTACCCGGCAAGGGCCGCACGTCGCCAAAACCGATGTGGAGCTGATGACAGTTCGTCTCGGGCCTATGGGGGAATTCGAATAGTCTTCGATGTGCAAACGTATTTGATGAGGTTACGGAAACGCCATTGCCTGATCATCGGCAATCACTCCTGACACCAGGCTGTCAGGAGGGCTGGGGTATAGTCAGTCTTCCGTATTTACTGACGCAGAGAAAATCATAATGACCGAACCAATGAAACAGCATGGCGCTTTTAGCTGGAATGAGTTGATGACCACTGATGTGGAAGCCGCAAAAGCCTTTTACGGGAGTCTGTTTGGCTGGACTCTGGAAGGCATGCAGACCAATGACATGGCTTACACCATGGCGAAGGCAGGTGACAGAGAAGTGGCCGGCCTCATGGCGTTGCCGTCTGAAGCCGGCACTATGCCACCGACGTGGGGCGCCTATGTCACCGTGGATGACGTGGAAGCCAGCGCGAAACAGGCTGAAGCACTAGGAGCCTGTCGGATTTAGGCAATCGTAGCGAGCAAGGTGGGAGAGCGAGTCCAAATTTTTGCAATTTTGAGGCGCATAGTGAGCCTACGCAACGAAGAATTGCAGAAATTTGGGCCGCTCTCCCATCGGCGCAGTAGATTGTTCCTAAGTCCGACAGGCTCCTAGGTGGAAAAATCATGCTGGCACCGCGTGACATCCCGGATGTCGGCCGCTTCTGTGTCATCTGTGATCCCCAGGGCGCCACCTTGTCCCTTATTACCTATATCAAATAGCATGAATAACGCCCGTGCGACGCGCTGACCGGTTGTTCCAGGTCGTACAGTTTTTGCGCTCAAGGCGCGTTACTACCGCACGCTGGTTGTCGGAAGTTCTTGAGGTTTCCGAGCGGACGGTCTATCGGGATGTACAGGACCTGGTGGCGTCGGGTGTCCCGATAGAGGGAGAAGCCGGTATCGGTTACGTCATTCGGCGCGGTTATGATTTACCGCCGCTGATGTTTACCCGGGACGAGATGACCGCCTTGACGCTGGGGGCGCGCATCGTCAACAGCTGGGCGGATCCCGGGCTGGCGATGGCGGCTCAATCCGTGTTGAGCAAAGTCGAAACGGTGTTGCCGGATGCCTTGAAAGGGGAGCTGGACCAGACCCGGCTGTTCTCACCGCTGGTGCAAATACCGGCGCGGGTGGCGGCTTTTATGGGAGAACTGCGTAGCGCGGTGGATCATCGCAACAAGGTCGTCATCACCTATACCCGGGCCGACGGCGCCGATTCAAAGCGTGTCATCCGGCCGTTGGGGTTATTCTTCTGGGGTACGGTCTGGACACTGGGGGCCTGGTGTGAAATGCGCCAGGCGTTCAGGAATTTCCGGCTGGACAGGATTGAAACGCTCCGGGTCTGTGACGAGCGATACCCGAACGAGCCAGGAAAAACCCTCGAGGACATGATTGCATACGAGAAGAAAAGGATGAACGATGAAACGCTGTGACTGGGCGACGGGTGTGGAGCCTTTGTATACAAAGTACCACGATGAAGAATGGGGTGTCCCGGTCTTTGATGACCGGAAACTGTTTGAAATGCTGATACTCGAAGGGGCGCAGGCCGGCCTCAGCTGGATCACCATCCTCAGGAAACGGGAAAACTACCGCAAGGCATTCGATGATTTCGATGCTGAAAAGATTGCCGGTTATGGTGAGCGCAAGCGCGCTGATCTAATGAAGGATGCCGGTATTGTCCGAAACCGTCTCAAGATAAACGCGGCTATCGTCAACGCGCAGTGTTACCTGGCTATACTTGAGGAGCACCGGGATTTCAGTACCTATATCTGGCAATTCGTTAATGGCGAACCCATCCGGAATCGATGGAAGTGCATGCAGGATGTCCCCGTGACGACCGATGAATCGGACGCCATGAGCAAGGCACTGAAAAAACGCGGATTCAAATTTGTCGGGCCAACAATCTGCTATGCATTCATGCAGGCAGTCGGTATGGTTAACGACCATACGACAGATTGTTTCTGTTGCAAGGATTGAAAAACACGCACACAGATCATGGTGCCCGAAAAACTTAGACCTATCAGTTTAATAAATGTGCCTTCTCAAAAAACTGAAACGGGGCAGTTTTCAGGTGTTTGTGCAATTCATGGTAAAGAGCCGGGTGTGACGGCGGAGTTCGGTATCTGGCTTAAAAAGAGTTCGCAAGGCAAAAAGCTGGGGCGTGAAGCAATCACGCGTCTGGTGCAGTGGGCGCGAGCCAATGTGGTGCTGTCCGGTTTGGTCTACCCGGTTGATAGAGACAATATACCGAGTCGAAAGATTGCCGAATCACTGGGTGGCATTGTGGTGGCTGAGGGTCAGCGGACGTCACTGTCTGGTACCAGCCTCAATGAGCAGGTTTACCGGATTGATGCCGGGGAATAACGCCAGCTATATAGTGTTACTGACCGTTTTCCCTGCCGGGGCGTGTTCAGTTCATGCACCATGCGTCCCAGTGTGATCATCGCCTTTTCCAGTGCCTCATCCCAGAGGGTTGTGCGCAGTTGAGCCGGATGAAATGGCGATATTTCCCGGTGGCTGAAAATATCGGGCCGGGTGCAATGCTGATGTGCTGTGCCAGCGCCTGCTGACACAGCAGTAATGAATCCACTTTTTTGGGTAATTCAATCTAGATGACGAATCCGCCTTGCGGTTGGGTGATACGGGTTTCCTGAGGAAAGTATTTCCCCACGGCGCGGGTCATGAGCGATACCTGCCGCTAATAATCGCGCCGAACCTGGCGCAGGTAATGGTCATAGCAGCCTTGCTGCAGGAAGTCGGCAATCGCATACTGTGGCAGGGTGGTGACATATTTCCGGTATTCTATTTGTTCCCGGTATTTTCCCGGAATCACCCAGCCGATTCTGAGGCCTGGCGAAAGGCTCTTGGAAAAGGAAGAACAATAGAGTACCGGTTGTTTGTTGCAAAAGGCTCTTACCGCGCGAGGTCGCCCGGCGGCAAACCCCGGAAGGTTTCTGAAACTGTACCGTTTCATAATTGGCAATACTGAATCTGTATTGTTTTGAGTGTGCCGGTTATTCTGTGGACCTGTCAACGCTGGCCGTCAGGGAAACACGCCGGGAATGCTGGTCAGAGGAAAGGTGTTATTGGTACTGGATTACAGGAGTGAATGAATGGGTCCACAAAACAGTTTCCCCCTCTTTCAGGTGGATGCCTTTACGACGAATAAAGCATTCTCGGGCAACCCCGCGGCGGTTTGCCTGCTGGAGACGCCGCAGGATGCGGCCTGGATGCAGGCGGTTGCGGCGGAAATGAATCTAAGTGAAACCGCCTTCGTCAGGCCCGTCGATGACGGATTTGAGCTGCGCTGGTTTACGCCAGCGGTCGAGGTGGATTTGTGTGGCCCTTCCGTCGAGCTCGATGTTGCAGACGTCCTTCATTGCCTCTAGGTCGAGGAGCGAGGCCGAGCTTCCGGGCGGGGCCGCCCGGGAACGGAGATGTTGAACGCCGGGGGGCCGGAGCCGGTCCCGGTTTCCGCGCCCCAGCATTACGGCGATTG
>JALWRY010000211.1 GCA_027080445.1 Thiohalobacter sp.
ACTCAGGCTCAGCTCACCGAGGCCTTGCCGGTGTTGCTGGGCCTGCCGTGGCCGCAGCTGTCGGAATTTCTCCACTCACCCGCGTATGTGGCGCAATTACAGCGGGTCTGGAGCAGCTATGCGGCGTTGCTGATCATCCTCGGATACGACCACGATAATCTGCCGACCCTGACCGAAGTGTTGCGCTGCTCGCACCTGTTGCAACAGACCTATTTGCGGCCCGGGAACGATGCTGTAGCGATGACGGCGGCGCAGCTTCAGTCCCTGGCCAAGGCGCCGGTGTTGCTGCCGCAAACGGTGTTTCCGCTACCGCCGGCTGCGTCCTTGCATCCATCACCGCCGCCACCTCCGGGCTGGATCGCCCCCTACGCCATCGGCGATCTGCAGTTATTGCGGCAACGGTTCCTGCGTTACCAGGCAGGGGACATCGCCCACATCGAAACCATCATGGCCGGTGAACGGCGCACCGTGTCCCACAGCAGGGCCGAGCGAGAGACCGAACACAGCCGTGACAGCGACGAACGCCGCGATGGGATTACCACCACCGCCAGCGAGGAGGAAGACCGGCTGTCCGAGCAACTGCAACGCACGGTCACCGAATCGGTATTGAGCGACGACTACCAGAACCTGGTCACCAGTTACGGTCCGCCGACCCAGGCGACCACCAGCGGTACGGTCACCCACAGCCGAAGCGCCGGCCCGAATCCCGGCAGCCGTGACCGTACCCGGCTCGCCCGACAGGTGCTGGACCGCAGTCTGAGCCGTATACAGCGCCGGGTGGTTGCGCTGCGTAGCCGCAGTCGCAGTGAAGCGTCGACGAGCTCCAACGAAAGCGTGTTCGACAACAGCAGCGGCGACCACAACCGGGTCGGCGTCTACCGTTGGCTGAACCGTATCTATCAGGCCTACGTGGTGAATTACGGCACTCGCTTGATGTTGGAGTTCATCATCCCTATCCCGGCACGGCGTTTTATTGCCCGGGAACAGGCACAATTGGGGTTCGACCTGGAAAAACCACTGAGCCTGGAGCAACAAGGTATCTACGACTACGGGGACATAACGGCGCAAAACAGCGTCACCCTGGCCGGTTACTACGGTGTCGAGACCATTACCCCACCGCCCGCCGAAAGCCGCTGCGTTTCGGTGACTCTGCGGGCCGGCGAACAAGTCAAACTGGCCATACCCCAAGGCTACCGTGTGGTGGGCGTGCAGGTGGAGTGCGCACCGACACCGCCCTGCGACCAGGGCCTGTCGGTTCTGGTGGGCGCACAGGCCATCCCGGTCAACAGCGAGCGCAGTGGTGTGGCGCTGTTCGGCGAAGAGAACAGCCTGCCGGCCATGGTGGTGGGACAGCCTGAGGATACCTCCCCACCCAGTGGCATGGGCATAGGTGTCAGCGTGCGTGCCCGGTGTGAGCCTACACCCAATCACTGGGCGCAATGGCAAATCGCCACCTACAACGCCCTGTCAGAGGCGGCTAGAGCGGCCACCACACGCTACTACCGGCGCATCGGCGAGCGTCCCCTGATGGTTCAGCGACCGCCGCAGCTCAATCGCAGCATCGAGCGCAAGGCCTTGAAAAACGACTGCCTCGCGGTGTTGTTGTACCGCCAACACACGCTCACCGGGGAGAGCGGCTGGGCGCCCGGTTCACCTCCGCATCCGGTTGCCGAGGAGATCTTCGCCCAGCCGCGCTATTTGCAGTTTTTCGACGAGATATTAGAGTGGAACGAAATGTCCTACAGCTTCTACGGCAGCAGCGACGACCCCGATGGGGGCGCCATGCCGTTGCTGCCGAGCGGCCAACAGGACGGCCTGTTTAGCGCCTTTCTCGAGGCGCAGGTGGCGCGGGTGTTGGTTCCGGCCCGAACCGAACGCACGCTCGCAATGCTTTATTTCCTCTCCAGCGGTATGACCTGGTTCGGTAGCGACGATTATGTGGCCGTGGACCCGGCCGACGCCGCCTTAGTGTTGGATTTTCTTCAGGCGCAACAGACAGAAAAACCCGCGAAGACGGTGATCGGCGAGCCCTGGGAGGTGGTGGTTCCCACCACCATGCGGGTTCTGGACCCTGGCGGCTTCCGCGCAGATATCTTCACCGATACGGAAGGCCGCTGTGTTTGACGCGCCGCTGCCACCGTTGTTTCCTCCGCCGCCGCTACCCGCACCGGCCATGCCGGTGGGTGCGGTGGTGGCGTTCGCCGGGACCCTGGGACCGCCGCAACCCAATGGTTCATCGCCACAGAACAACTGCGGCGAGTCCGGGGACTACAGCACCGATCCGGTGGAGGCCTGGGGCTGGATGTTTTGTGATGGGCGGACCCTGTCCCGTGACCGATATCCGGAATTGTTCCAGGTGTTGGGTTACCGCTACGGCGGAAGCGACAGCGACTTTCGCATCCCCGACTACCGTGGCTATTTCCTGCGCGGTACCGATTGCGGGCGGCAGTTGGACCCGGACCGCAGTGAGCGCAAGGACGCCGCCGGACACAGCTCGGAACAGGTGGGTTCCACGCAGGAGGACGCCTTGCAATGCCACCGTCACAGCTATGTGCAGCCCAAAGGGGAGACCAGCGCCCAGCCGGGTTCCGGGACCGCTGTGGCTGCCGCCGTTCCGGACCAGTGCACCGGCTACCCGGACGAGAAAGTGTGCAATAGCGGCGTAAAGACCTCTGAAGAGGAGACCCGACCGGTCAACATCTACGTCAACTACCTGATCAAATTCACCTACGGGCCATGGCCATGTTTGGTAACGATTTCGAGCCACCGCGACGCGCGTCCCGAGTGGTTACTACCCGCCACGGAAAGGAGCAACCATGAGCAATAAGCCGCTACGTTTCATCGCCTATGACATCAATACGGCCCCCAAGGACCCGGTATTCCGTAACAACGCCATGCCCACCGGGATCTATCTGGGCCTGTCCGACCCCCGGGAGGACATCGAGGCCCGTTGCCAGCTCCTGGAGCGAGCGATCAACACGGCGGCAGCGGCGCTCACCGACAGCTCTCCCCCGGGGGATGCGCCGCTCAACGTCTTTATGATCCCGGAGTTTTTCTTTCGCGGCGCCACCGGCGCCTACCAAATGAAGGAGGCCGACTATGCCATCACACGCTTGCAGGAGATCGCCGCGCGCTGGGAGGGATGGGTGTTCGTGTTCGGCAGCATCCTGGCGGTTGCCTCCCGGGTCGGGTATGCCGACGAGGCCTATAACTTCGTATTGGTTCAGGAGGGCGGTGCGGCCGCCAGCGGTGACGACGGCGCCAGGGTGGTGATGAAGGAACTGCTGTCGGGGATCGACTTCATCAGTGAAAACGCCAACCCCGGGGGCATTCTTATCGGCGACGTGGAGTATATGGATGCCGCCAGCAGTGGCCCCGGGCGCGAGCACCAGCAGCTCAATTACGACGGCACGGGTATTTTCCAACTCAGCGATATGACCTGGGCGATAGAGGTGTGCCTGGACCACGGCGACGGCCGTTTGCAGCGCTCGCCGCAGTTGCCCGGTGAAGACCAGGTGCAGCTGCAGTTGATCCCATCCTGCGGCATGGAGGTGAACGAAGACGCGGTGATCACCGCAGACAACGGCCTGGTGTTCCATTGTGACGGCGGTGGCTTTGGTAACGGCGTTTATCAGATGAGCAACGCCGGGAGTCCACCGCATCGCCAGCTCACGGCCGTGAGCGCCGAATCCAGCACCGGCGTAGAGGGCAGCGCGGTAGAGGTCGGCTCGCCGCCACGGGCGGTACCCATCGACAACCTGTACGCCGATGGTGCCGGCGCGGTGGTGGTTTATCCTGCGCAACCCTGTCCGTCGCAGGCCAAAGTGGACGGCACCGTTACCACCCTGCAGTGGCCGGCCGCTGCTGGCACCGAGTTTACCTTTCGTTTTAGCTACGCCAGCGACAAGCAGTTGAGCGCGGTACTGGTAAACATGGAAATGGATACCCTGGATTTTCACGGCCACGACTATTTCCTGCCGTTATATCTGAATACACGTGACCGAGCCAAAAATACAGTGAAGATAAATATTGAGTGCATCACCGGTACGGGACCTTATGACAAGGCGCTGTGGTGCCGTATCGATGTGCCGGGCTTCAAGTTTGACGGCATTGCGGTGGCGTACTTCACCGATAGCGACAGCGGCGAACCGTTCACTATTTGGTAAGCGGGGGGCTGGGGACCGGTATGGCCAACACCGCAACGATCATAATCGGGGTCTACGTGGATGCCGACCCGCAGGAGCATCTACAGGCGACCCTGTTAAGCCTGACGGAAAACACCACACCGGATTACGAACTGGTGCTGTTACTGGATGGACCTGCGGCGCAAGCCCGCGCCGGGCACAGCGACTACGCCGGGATCGCCCGCATCGTGTCCGCCGTGCGCGCAGGTCCTGCGGCGGCGTTCAATTCCCTTTGGCGCCAGAACGCGGCCCGGTACTACGCAAATGTGGAGTGCGGCACGCTACCCGGCCCCGGCTGGCTGGAGCGTTTGTTGGCGGCTATCGAGGCGTCTGCGGACCACGCTATGGCCGGCCCCAGCAGCAACCGTGCCTGGAACGAGCAGCAGCAGTCGGTTCCACATACCCAACACCCCAGCGCACTCAAGGCCAGCAGCGCTGTGTTGGCTCAACGCCACGGCAACAGCCACCAAAGCCTGGAACCGCTATACAGCTTGGGCAGTTTTTGTTTTCTGATTCGCGGCGAGGCCCTGGCCGCGGTGGGCGGCGCCGACAGCACCTACGGCACTGCCGCATGCTGGGAGATGGACCTCAACCTGCGCCTCGCCCGTGCCGGCTATCGCAGTTTGTGGGTGAAGGGGGCCTTTGCCCACCGCATGCCCTTACCTGAGCTGCGGCATAAACAGGAGCAGGCGGCCCTGGAGCGGGGGCGCGATCACTATCAGCAGCGCTTTTGCGGCCGCTACGCGGGGCGCGCAGCGCCGCACTGCCGGGGTGAGCAGTGCACGGATTTTGCTCCGCACGGTCGCATTTCGGTTCGCATCAGTGCGCCGTCCGACGCCAGTCCCTGGACTCTACACGGACCCGAAACGACGTTCCCCATGGTCAGCTGCGTGATGCCGACCCGGGGGCGGCCGCGATGGGTGGCGCGAGCGATTCGCCAGTTCCTGGAACAGGATTATCCTCACAGGGAGCTGATCATCGTCTACGACACCGAGGCGGACCTGGGGATACGCTGTAATGACGCCAGGGTGCGGTATGTGCAGGCCAGTGCCACCAGCATCGGCGCCAAGCGGCAGCAGGGAAATGGCTTGGCGCGGGGCACACTGATAGCCCAATGGGATGACGACGATTGGTATGCGCCGCGGCGTCTGCGCCGCCAGGTCGAGCCGTTGCGTATGGGCGTCGCCGACGTCAGCGGATTGTCCAATACGCTGTTTTTCGATCTGCAACGCTGGCGTTTTTGGCGTTGTTCCCCGGAATTGTTCGAACGGTTGTTTCACGAAGGGGTAGCGGGCGGAACGCTGGTATACCGCAAGTCCCTGTGGCAGGGACAGGCGGTCTATCCAGCGCTGTCCTTGCGCGAGGACGCCGAGTTTTTGCGCACGCTCCTGGAGCGTGGCGCACGGTTATGCCGCATGGAAGGGGAACGATTATTTATCTACCTTCGCCATGGCAAAAACAGTTGGCGTTTCCATGCCGGCCAACACCTCAATGCCGGGGCGTGGCAGGCGCTGCTGTCGGAACCGGAATTCTTCGTGGCAGACAGTAGCCAATACCGTGATTTGGCGGCCTGGGAATCCGCGCCGTCGCAGGTCGCGGTGCGTCGTTCCGGCGCCACACTGGTATCCTGCATCATGCCCACCACCAATCGCCGGGGATTCGTACCGCGGGCGATACGGCTGTTTCTGCAACAGGACTATCCACACCGGGAATTGGTGATCCTGGATGACGGCGATGACCCGGTGGAGGACCTGATCCCGGCGGACCCGAGGATACGTTACGTGTATGACGGGCAGGCACAAACGCTGGGCGCAAAACGTAACCACGCGTGTGACCAGGCACGGGGTGAAATCATCGTGCACTGGGATGATGATGACTGGATGGCCCAGGACTGGCTATCCGTGCAAGTTTGCCAGTTACAAAACAGCGGTGCCGAAATATCGGGGATGGCGCGAGTGCTGTTTTACGAGCCGGATACAGGAGATGCCTGGGAGTACCGCTACGACGGAAATCGTCCCTGGGTGTGTGGCGGCACCCTGTGTTATCGACGCGGTTTTTGGCAACGTAATCCGTTTTCGCCTGTGGCCATCGGTGAAGATAACGCTTTTGTGTGGAGCGCTTCGGCCAGGCGTATACACGTGCATCACGCATTGGAACGTTATGTGGCCACCATACACAACCGCAACACCAGCCCGAAGCGCACCGAAGGACGGCGTTGGCACCCCTACCCTGCCGCGCGGGTACGGCGGATTTTGGACGCTCACGGGGAAAACCTTCCCCCTGACCTGGCTGGCCTTCTCTCGCTAACGTGAAATCCTCACCCATTCAGCGGGTCCGTCCAAGGAGGAACCCATGGTTACACGGAATGCAACAAAGTATGTGACGCTCACCGCCATACTTACTAAGTCGGCGGCCCAGGAACGACACCTGTCGAACTGCTGCTGCCTCAGTCGGGTGAGTATTTCCGGATCTGGTTCCGTCCCGGTGCATTGCGGCACTGGTTTTACATCGACCGTTCCGATGTCACCGGACCGTTCATAAACGAAAACCTGCTACCAGGGTATAAATTGAGCGAACTGACCGATGACTTATATGAAAAGCAGCCTGATACCTTCTCTTCATTCATCTTCGATAGATGGTTGCTTGAACACCTCAGGGAAAAACCAGACGCCAGGTTCGAACACGCCCTGAAGCTGATCGTACGATCCGCCGGAACTGAGAAAATTACCAACATTGCCAGTGAAGTCGGCTGGAGCAGCCGCACTATCCAGCGTCACTTTCTGAAAAACACCGGACTTGTCACAAAACAATTCGCACAGATTACTCGTCTCCATCACACCTGCAGGAACCTGTACGCAATACACAGCGGTGCAGCGGAGTGAAAGACTCTACGCCAGCAGTCACTGACTCTTGATACAGGCCGCCCCGGGTTTGGGTGGCGCAGGCCCCTTCGGGAAAGTCCTTGCTCACTGCGCGGGGCCTGGGGACGTTCGCCCTCGACACCCGGACCGCCATAGATGTCGTCTTCGATCAGCTGACCCTCATGGCTTGCCAACATCGATAGCAGCCCTGATCCACGATACGAACGATGCAGCAGACTCTGGTGGCGGATGTGAACGGTATAAGGCAGCCGCTCGTCGCGTCGCCTCAAGCTGTCTGATCTTTTTCAGCACCACTGGAAACTGCCGGGCGACTTCCATGGACGAAGCAAACAGAAGCTGGTGGGGATTCACGCGCCCTCTATCGATAGCAAGGGAGACACGTTTACGACATCGGCAGGCGTTGTCGGCATTGACCAGGCCACAGCGCGCCAGCATAAATGTTTTTATCTTGTCTCGTGAGCGCGACAGACGCTTGCGGAATGCCGCCGGCGAAACCTCCAGCACCTGCGCGGCTTCCTGATGACTGAACTCCATGATCTCGCCGAGAATATAGGCAAGACGGTGCTCCCGATCCAGGCACAGTAGCATGGCCAGCGTACAGCCGATCTTGACTTCTTCCAGCAACAGTAGTTCTTCGCCATCCGGTAGCGGCTTCGACACACCACCAGACCCTTCACACGCCAGATCGTCAGCGAATTCCTCAAAGCGCATTGCGACTTTTTCAGCGCGTTGTTTACGCAAAGTGAGCAATTTGTTGCAGGCAATCCGGTAAACCCAAGTGCGAAATCCGCTGTCGCCACGAAAACTCCCGAGCCCGGTGATAACCCGAATGAGGATTTCCTGCGTGGCATCCTCGGCATCCTGGGGATGCCAGAGGAAACGCAATGCCAGGCCATAGATGTCATTCTGAACCGCAAGAATAACGGCCTCCAGGGCATCCCGGTCACCTGACTTGGCTTTAGCGACGTGATGTTCAAGACCAGGATTCTGCTTTTTCTGCCGTTCAGTCATGATATTCGAGGATAGTCTTGAGTTTCCCAAGTTCTTCTGTCAGGGTTCGGGACTGCTCGTCCAGCGCGCCTTCAAGCTGTTCCAGCGGTACTGGTGGCGGCAGGAGGATAAAACTGTAAATGCACCGCCCTTTTCCGTTGTCTACCAGTCGGGAACAGGCTGTTGCGACATCGCCATTGGGAAATGTCATGTGCCAATCTACTGTGCCACAATCCGGTGACGAAACCACGTCAAGGCCAACCTCGACCTCTCCCTCGGGTGTTCTCATGACCGCCCGGCCCGGTTTGACCGATGCAAAGGCTTGCGTCCAATTAGGCAGCCACGTCGGATCGGCGATGAAGTCAAACGCCTTTTGGCGCAACACATTCAATTCTATACTCTGTACATCATAATTTTTCATCAGGGAACTCCAAAATAATGTGTATTCGACTCTGAACAAGAGTCTTCCATTATTTAGACTTCACTTGGTACAGATTTGTGACCGACCATATCACGATAACTCGTATTCAGGGCGCTCTACCAGTTCAATCTGGTAACCGTCCGGATCCTTCACAAATGCGATCATCTCATTCAGGCCATCCATCATGGCTGGACCATAGACCACTTCACCGCCACGTGTGGTTACGTCAGAACAGGCTTGCTCACAGTCCTCCACTCCAATGGCGATATGCCCATAAGCACTACCCAGGTCATAGTGTTCGACTCCATAGTTATAGGTTAATTCAAGAACACAAGTTTCCGATTCGTCCCCATAACCCAGGAACATTAGCGTGAACTTGTCCTCAGGCTGATCCAGGGTGCGCAGTACACGCATACCCATCACTTTGCAGTAAAAATCGATTGAACGCTGTAAATTTCCAACGCGCAACATCGTGTGTAAAATTCTTGCTTTATTCATACTTTTCTCTTAAACGTAGAAGGGAGAGCGCATCTGCCGGCTGGCCTTTTCAGTGACAGCGGCATCAAAGATACGTGTCTCGAACGCCGCACCCAGCCGCCTCGCAGTCTTTGGAAAATCCTCCAGAGCAAACCGACGTGCATTCGCCAGGGAATCAAATACATCGATGCCGCCCAGCGTTTGGGTGTTCAGGCCGCTGAACCAGGTCTTTGCCAACAATCCAGGCTGCTGTTTCAAAACGGGATTGCGCTTCCGCCATGGCGCCTTCCCGAAAGGCACACTGACCTGCACTTCGGTATAGACAAACGCGCCTGGTGCCTGCGACAGGACACCGCCAAAAAAGGGAGAACCCATGTCGCGGCTGGCCTCTTTCACCAGAGAGGCGTCAAAGAGTCGGGAGCTCGGAGCAGCACCCAGGTTTTTTGCCAAGCCCGGCAACTCACCCGTCACGAACTGACGCGCATTCTCAAGACTGTCGAAGGCGTAAAAGCCGCCCAGTGACTGGTTACCCGTCCCGGCAAGCCAGGTTTTGCTAAGCAGCCCTCGACGCCGTTGCAACTGCTTGTTTATGTCTCGCCAGGGCGCCTGATCGAAAGGAAGTGAAATCTGAAATTCACTATATACAAAGGTTCCAGGAAATACGTTCCCCATAATATTCATCTCATTGTTGTTACCAGACTGCTGCGCAAAACTACGGTGTGTAACAAGCGTGCCAGTCATCGCAACAACGATGGTCGCAGCCATCGAAGTAAGCATCTCACGGTGACTCAAGCTATTGCAGTCATCTGGTGTTTCGTATTTATTCATTGCATTATTTCCTTATCACTCAACAGACTTATTCCGCCTGCTTCTTCTGAATAAAAAGCGACCGAACGCTCAAAGACAGCAACGCTATCATCGTGTGGATAGTCCTTGAGGGTAGTATCCGTTCGGTCGCCTGTTCTTCCATATACTTGCGGTCGGCTTATCCCTGTGAAATAGCCTCACCAAGTTGCTCGTTGGTCATGGCCTGCCCGTCCAGATTCCAGGCTCCGTCCACGGTGTGAACCACATTGACGTAGATATGGTCCCGCGGCTGCTTGCCACCGGACAGTTCATGGATGATGTCCGTGGCATCCTTGAAAAAGCCGGTCTGGATTTCGCGGGTATTAAAGGCGAAGGATGGGGTCTTCCATTCCACCCAGGCACCGGCAAAGGGCTTGCCGCCGGAAAAGGTGGCGTTCTCGGGCAGGATATTCACCTGCGCGGTGACATTGGGGGTCATGACTTTGTTGCCGGACAATCCGTGCCATTTCAGCATGGCATCAGTGATTTTTGAGACGGCCTGTTGTTCAGCACCGTCCGGTAGTACGCCTTCGGTTAAAGTCAGTGTAAGTGGCATGGTTTTCTCCTTTCGTTACATAGTGAAGTTCGCTTGGCGAACGGGTTAAAAGTCGTCGAGTTATGCTTTTCGAATCACAAAAATATGTTCTTCCCCGGATTGCCTGGTTGAGAGCAACTCGTTGCCGGTCTGATCACAGAACGCACTGATGTCTTTCACCGCACCCGCGTCGGTCGCGATCACCTGCAGAGTCTGGCCCGCTGTCAGAGTGTTCAGTGCTTTGCGCGTTCTCAAAATGGGTAACGGACAGTTGAGTCCACGGGCATCCAGGGTTTGATTGGTATCAGGCATGGTTAGCACCTCCTTTGTTGGTGTGTATATATATAGACCGGTTGGTATAGTTTTAAGTCAAAAAATACTACTGGCTTTTGATCGGCACCTGGATCAACGTCACCGCCGCCCCCAGCGTCTTGATGACCTCCGCGTCATTGCGTGATTTGGCCATCAGCTGTATACCTTCCAGGTAACTGAACATGGCGTCCGCAGTGGCCGTTTCGTCCACTGGAGGCAAATCCCCGCTTTGAACCGCATCCGCCACAGCGGTTCGCAAATGGTTCGTAATCGAGCGAATACACCCGTCTGCCTTGGAACGCAGCACTTCATCTTGTGTCGCCTGCTCCATCACGATATTACCGAAGGGACAGCCAGGTAGATGGCCATGCTGCTCAGCCTGCGCCTTCTGGAAGCGATACAATCCATCGACAAACCGCTGAATCCGCTCCAGCGGCGGGTGCTGGCCGGAGAATGCCGTGGCCACCAGGGTCGTATTGATGTTTTCCCGAAATTGCTCAAGAACCGCTACGCCTAGATCCTGCTTGCTGGGAAAGAAATGGAAAAAGCTGCCCTTGGAGACACCCGCTTCCTTGCAAATCATGGCGACACCCACATCGCTGTAACTCTGCGTGTGAAATAGCGTCGCGGCGGTATCCAAAATATGCTGTCGCGTATCTATTGTATTGGTCATGGGTAATAAAATACTAGACCGGTCGGTATAGGCCAAGAAGAATTTTTTATCAACTCACCAGGAATTTGACGATAACCGGTATGCCGATTATGTTTCCGGGTACTCGGAAAATGTAGGCAACCCACTGGCTTCACACGACCATTCCGCACGGGAGTCCCAGAATAACGGTGTTTGCCTTGACCATAATATGGGTGGCATGCCCGGTGCCGTTCATTTTTCGGCAACGGCTGCAATGACAGTGGTAAAACCGCAGAACATCACCGCTTATCTGGTACTGGACACTACCGCACAGGCAACTTCCATTATAATTCAACGCAGGCATCGTCTTCTCCTTTTAAGCGAATAAAATCGAACACACCGACACCCTGAACCACCAGGTACCGGCAGGATACCTCGCCTGTGTTCGCGACCCGATGCGGGACACCCGCCGGGATTAACTGTCTTTCACCCTGCGATAACGTCTTGCAAGGGCTACCTTCCAGGGTTAGGGTCAATAGACCTTCCAGACAATAACAATATTCCGACACATTCGAGTGATAGTGACGCTGGCCCGCCTGTCCGGGTGGCAGCGAAAATTCGGCCACCCGAACATCTTCGGTGTCCACTAATAATAGCGGTTTGTCCTGTTGGAGTGTCATTTGGCCAGCGGGCCACCCGCCCCGGTCAGTCTGTCGATAATCCCTTCCAGCGCCTGATTGAAAGCCACTGGCTTCACCTGCGCAATAAAATGCCCGACGCCCGGCACCATAACGACATGTGCATTGGGCGGTGGTTCTTTACCGGTGGGTGCTGCATTGATGTTGTAGAGCCTGTCAGAAAACCGTTGCAAATCGGCAGGAGCCTGATGTGCATTCCAGTCGAACAGTTCATACATGGCACTGACGCCGACCTTTGGATCGGCTGCCGAGAACTTGCCGACGATGGCATCGACCACAGCCGGATCTGCCTGCGGAGTAAACATGGAGTGCAGCATTTTATCGGTGCTCCCGTGAAAATCCGTTTCAAACGGCTTCACGAATGCCGCAATGGCTTCCTGACTGGCGGGATACTCGAAAGGTGTATAGAAGGTATCGACACCCACGATCCCGATGACACGGTCACCCAGTTGTTTTGCCGCCTCGACCGCGACCGGCCCTCCCATGGAATGCCCGACCAGGATGACGTTGCGGGCATCGACCTGCCTGACAACCGCTGCCACATCCTGACCGAAAGCCTGCATGGTATAACGTTGCCGATGGCTGCCTGACTCGCCGTGCCCGGCCAGGTCCAGCCAGATGACCCGGTGATGTTGGGAAAAGTAGTCAAGCTGTGCATCCCAGAATGTATGATTGCAGGTCCAGCAATGCACAAAGACAAGGGTTGGCTCACCCTGCCCGCGCACGCCATAGACAATCGGACTGCCGTCGGCCGATTCGACCGTGGCGGTGGTCGGGTGTTTATTATCCTGTACCGTAGCTGCACAGCCTGCCAGTGCAAGCATGACTGTGAGGGCCAGACCAGTCATCCATTTTTTGAAAACTGTTACTTTCATGAGAACCCGTACTCCTTTTCTATTTTGCAGATGCGTACTGTAAAGTGTTGATACCAGTTCGCCCGTCCCTGTGAACGGGCTTCGGCATGTTCGGGATGATGCTTCCAGGCCTCAATTGAGGCACGGTCCTTCCAGCAGGATACGGTAATCCCCTTGCCGTCAGCGCCACGTATCGAGTCCATACCCAGAAAACCCGGTTGTTGTGAAACCAGCGACAGCATTCGTTTTGCCGTTTCTGCATAGGCTTCGTCTTCCCCTTCCGATCTGTGGGAGGTAAAGATAACCGCATACCCGCCACCGGCTTCAATGTCTCTTTCAGCATGCTCTGTCATGATGTTGCTATCCTCTTTGTTTTTTGTGTTGGTATCCCGGCTCGACCGACAAACACGACACCGGCCAGAATCATTGCCGTCCCCGCCATCTGCACCAGGGTCAACGGCTCACCGAGCAGCCACCAGGCCAGGAACAGGGTGGCAACCGGACCGGTCGAACCCATGATAGAAGCCCGCCCGGCGCCGATGCGATGGATACCCGCATGCATCAGAAAGGCCGGTAATACCGTGGACAACAGCGCCATGAGCAGCGCCAGGCCATAGACCTGCAGCGGAAGCTCAAGCGCGGATACCGGGTGACTGATGCCGAAATGTACGCCGGCCGCAAGACTGGCCGCGGTCATGGCATAGGCGGTATAGGCAATGGAACCGGAACGCCGAACCTGGGCACCGGACAGCATCAGGTACAGGGCGAACACCACGGCGGACCCGAACACCAGTGCAACACCCAACCACAGCCGGACAGGAACAACCGCCAACGGCTGAAGGAACACTACCACAATACCCAGATAGCTCATTGTCAGCGCGCCTCTTTCCCGGAGGGTGACAGGCCGACGATAAAACAGCGCCGAGAACAGCACCACCAGTGTCGGGTAGAGAAACAGAATCAGACGTTCCAGCCCGGCGGGAATATAGGCAAGCCCCGAAAAGTCGAGCAAGCTGGCCAGGTAGAAGCCCAGTATACCCAGCACGGCAATCAGTCCCAGCTCCCGACGGGTAGGCGTTGGTATGTGCGTCTGTCGTTGCAGCCAGAACGCGACGACAAGAAAAAACGGCAGCGCAAACAACATGCGCAAGGTCATCAGCGTAATCGCATCCAGCCCGGCGCTATAGCCATAAGCCAGTTTGACCAATACCGCCTTGGCTGAAAAACCCACCGCCGCGAGCAGCACCATAAGGCTGCCGAGCATGCGCTGTTGCGCGGTTGTTTGCACATTTTCCACGTACGTCTCCCCGATCCAGGGTGGCCGGGAATCTTGCTGCGGGAAAGAATGCTGGACAGTCTGTTGCGGCGAGATCCGCGGCTGCCCTGAAGTGATTAATCGTTATAGAACAACATCAGCACAGTCCGTGATGGAAACAATGTTTCCACCACAGTCGCATAATGACTTTGATAAAGACTGTGTTGAGGTGAGTGTTCATATTTCAGAGCCTAATGGGACTGTCCCCCGTTTGTCAAGCCTGCCGGTATTGTTATGCTAAATTCTTGCATGTACAAGCAAACTTATTTAGGCTTGCCACATGTTTGAAAGATGCCTTTATTTCAATCTCAATGCGCTGACACGCAAGGTAAACCGTCTATGGGAAGCCGAATTCCGTCAGACCGGCCTGTCGCCGCCTCATGCCTACCTCATGCGCCTGGTGCTTGACGAACCCGGACTCTCCCAGAAGCAACTCGCTGAAGTCTTGCACCTGGATCCGTCAACGGTTACGCGTTTTGTCGATGCACTGGCGGCACGTCAGCTGGTGCGCCGGGATACCAGTGGCAGCGACCGGCGTTCCGCCACCGTGTTCCCGACTCGGGAAGGAAAACGACTGCAGAAAAAACTGGAGAAAATCGGCGAAGAACTATTCCAGTCTCTGCGCAAGCGCATTGGTGACAAACCTTTCCGACAGCTGGTCAACAATTTGCGGGAGACACGGAATGCGCTGGATGATAACAAGGGAAACCTGTCATGAAACTGTTTTACTCCAAAACCTCACCCTACTCCCGCAAGGTCAGACTGGTGATCCATGAAAAGGGCCTCAATCAAGCTGTCACCTGTGTAGCCTGCAACCCTTTCGATAACACGTCTGATCTGCAAGCCGAGAATCCGCTGGGCAAGGTACCCACGCTGATCCTGGAGGATGGAACATCTCTGTATGACAGCCCGGTCATCTGTGAGTACCTCGACACCCTGACCGCCGGCAGACTGATACCGGAATCCGGACTGGAACGCTGGACTGTCCTGCGTTGGCAGGCGCTTTGTGACGGCATACTCGACGCCGCCTACAACATCGTTATGGAGCGGCGCAGGTCGGCTGAGGAACAATCTGCTGACTGGATCACACAGTGGGAAACCCAGATCCGTCGTTCGCTGGATGTTGTCCAGGAAAGCCTCGACACACTGCCCGGTCGCGTCTCGCTGGCGCAACTATCACTGGGTTCATCCCTTGCTTATCTGGATTTCCGTCTGTCTGAGCTGGGGTGGCGTGACCAACACCCGGAGCTGACTGCCTGGCATGAAGACTTTTCCCGTCGCGACGCCATGCAAAGCACACAGCCTGAATAAACTGTGCCGATATGACTGATCCTAAAGACACGCCCAAGACACCGGACCCGGCTGACATTCTGTTTTCACCGACCACCCGTGCGGTTCAGGAGCGCTATGGCTCCCGTGACAGCATTGCACGCCTTGAGGCGCGTGGATACTGGAAGTCCCGCCTGTCGGAAGATGTTGTGTCCTTCATCCGGACCCGGGACTCGTTCTTCTTTGGAACTTCAAGCCGGGAAGGCCGACCCTACATACAACACCGTGGCGGTCCCCCCGGTTTCATCACTGTTCCGGACCGGGCAACACTGGCATGGCCGGAATTCAAGGGCAACCGCCAGTACATAACTGCCGGCAACCTCTCTGAAAATGACCAGGCCTTCATCATTTTCATGGACTACACGTTACCCCGCCGGATAAAACTCTGGGGTCGGGCTGAAGTTATTGAAGACGTCGACACACTGATACCGGACATACGTACCCGCCCCGGCTACGCTAAAGTCGAGCGCGCGATACGCTTCACGGTAGAGGCCTGGGATGAAAATTGCCGGCAGTATATCCCCGACCTTTCTAAGAAAATCGAGGACAACGGATAAATTCACGAGTATGCCTGTCTCAGTGTCAAACCTTGCCCCGTAAGGTAAAGATACAAATATATGTTCCCCGAACAGCAGGCAGCACATACCAATGCTCTATCACCGTCTCAAAATCCTCTGGCAACTGAAGTTCAACCCCGATCAACTGTTTCACCGCATCAATCAGTTGGAGTGGTATAGAATGGCTTTGCTGGATTGGGCACACACGCTACCGATCAAACACGGCATGTCGCTGCTTGAAGTCGGCTGTGCCACGGGTGTACTCAGCCAACAGCTCGCTGAAACCGCTTCTGTTACAGGCCTGGACCGGTCAGCAACCATGATCGAACGCGCTCGGCGAAATAACCGGGATAACGACATCCGCTTTGGTATCGGCGACATCATGGCGTTGCCTTTTGCCGATCGGCAGTTCGATTGCACACTCGCGGCCTCAGTTATCAATATCGTGGCAGACCCTCAGCGCTCACTGCGTGAGATGCGACGTGTCACCGTAAGCAAGGGCTGTGTATCGGTACTTGTACCCGACGCTTCCATGACGAATCGGAAAGTTCATTCACTGATCGCTACACTGGGTTTGACGGGTTTCCCACGGGAAGCGCTGCTGACCTGGCATCGGCTTGCGCCGAAGGTATCGACCGATGACCTGTACACCTGGTTTGCAAACGCCGGTCTGGGCAGGCCAAGGATACGCTCTCATTTACAGGGCATGCTGGTTTCGGTAACGGGGCGTACAGGTTAATCATTGCGAGTTCCAGAACAGATGATGATGCTCCTGCCATTATTGCTGTACATCCCACGGCTGCTCTCCTCTGAACTTCTCCTTCAGGAAATCCACGAACACCCGCACCTTGAGGGGAAGATAACGGCGTGAGGGATAGAGCAGCCAGGCAGCCGCATCAAAATCCGTGGCACTGACGTCATAGTCCGGCAGCACACTGCGCAAGCTACCGTCCTGCAGCTCGCGCCAGACAATCCAGCGCGGCAGCAGCGTGAGACCCATGCCGGCCAGGGCACATTGTTTCAACGCCTGGGCGTTGGAGATGGCACAGCGCGCCTGTACTGCCACATCGGTAATGCATCCCTGTGCGTCACGAAAACGCCAGCGTGAATCGAATCCGGACATGGGAAATACCAGGCAATCGTGCCCGGCCATATCAGCCAGTGACTGTGGCGCACCCTGCCTGTCAAGATAAGCCGGACTGGCGCAAACCACGAAGCGCATGTCGCACAAACGGCTGGCGACAAACGCCGAATCCTGTAACGGCCCCAGCCGCAGCGCGATATCAAAATGCTCGGCCAGCAGGTCATCGATACTGTCCGACAGAATAAGCTCGAAAGACAGATCGGGGTACTGCGCTGCCAGCTCCGGCAGAAAAGGCACAATGGCCAATTGCCCGAAACTCACCGGCGCGGTAATACGCAACCGCCCGCGGGGTTGGTCGCTGATGTCGACCGCCATGGTGCGCGCGCGTTCCAGTTCGTCGACCACCGGCTCGATGCGCGCAAAATACAACTGGCCGGCCTCGGTCGCCTCGATCCGGCGGGTGCTGCGCTGGAACAGTCGCGCGCCCAGTTCAGCTTCCAGCGCGGCAATCGCGCGCGAGATCGATGACGGACTCACGCCCCGGTCACGCGCCACGGCGGCAAAGCTGCCACGGCGCATGACATCGACAAAAATTTGCAGGTTGGCCACGTCCATTCGTGCAGTATACGCAACAATCCATTCCACGGCAGGGTATTTATGCGCATCCAGACAGCCTATAGGCTTGCCTCACGCTCATTAACGACGAGGACACATCATGGCAAGACTGCTGCGTATCGATGCGAGTGCCCGGCTGCACGGCTCCCACTCCCGGGAAATCGCCGACTATTTCCAGACCCGGTGGCTGCAACAACACCCCGACGACGAGGTGGTGGCCAGAAATCTCCTGCGCGATCCGGTGCCGCACATCGAAGATGCCACCATCAGTGGATTTTACACCCCCGCGTCAGAACACGACGCCGGCCTGAAAACCGCCACGGCCCTGTCCGACCAACTGATCGAGGAACTGATGTCATCAGACCTCCTGCTGATCAGCACACCCATGTACAACTTCTCGCTGCCTTCTGTGCTGAAGGCCTGGGTCGATCAGATTGTACGCATCGGTTATACCTTCAACTTCGATCCTGACACAGGGTTTACCGGCCTGGTGCAGGGTAAACGCGCGGTTGTCGTGACAGCCACCGGCGCGGTGTTTTCCAACCCGGCCATGTCGGCCTTCAATTACCTGGACCCTTACCTGCGCACCCTGTTGGGATTTCTTGGCATCACCGACAGCCATTTCGTTTCAGTGGAAGGCACCACGACAGACGAGGCGGCGATGGAAAACAGCAAACGCGCTGCCCGTGAAGCTATCGACCACTATATTCTGAAAACGGCCTGAAACAGGCTGCGAGGAGATTCGAATAATGACTCGAATTGCCGTACTGGGCCTGGGCGCCATGGGCTCGCGGATCGCTGCAAGGCTGCTCGACGCGGGACACAACGTTACTGTTTTTAACCGCACAGCGGAACGCGCCCGGCCCCTGATCGAAAAAGGCGCCATCCGGGCGGACACACCGCGGGCAGCGGCACGGGAAGCCGACCTTGTCATCGCCATGGTGACCGATGACGAAGCCTCGCGGGCCTTGTGGCTGAATGAGGAAACCGGCGCATTGCAAAGCCTTTCCCCGCAAACGGTCGCCATCGAATCCAGCACCCTGACACCGGCCTGGGTCCGCGAACTGAACGAACGGGTCAGCGCCCGTGGCGCCGCCTTTCTGGATGCCCCTGTAGCGGGATCCCGCCCGCAGGCGGAAGCCGGGCAGCTTATCTATTTTGTCGGCGGCGATGCCGCTGTGCTGGAGCGGGTGAGTGAAACGTTGATGACACTTGGCTCGGCGATCCACCACATCGGCCCGGCGGGCTCGGGGGCGACCTTTAAGCTGGCGGTCAATGCACTGTTCGGTATTCAAACGGCAGCGCTGGGTGAAATCCTCGGTCTGCTCGAAAAGCAGGGCATGGAGATCACGCACTGTGTGGACTGGCTCAACGCGCTCCCGACAACCAGCCCGGCGATGAAAATTATGGGGCAACTCATGGCGTCACACACGTTTGCCCCGCTGTTCCCCATTGACCTGGTGGAAAAAGACTTCGGTTACCTGACTTCACTCACAGAATCCGCCGCGACCCGTACGCCCTTGTCTGCGGCGGCCCGGGCTGTCTACCGCCAGGCGGTCGAGCGATCACTGGGTAACGCCAACATCAGCCGTGTTGTTCAGCTATACACAACGCAATAACCATGCATTGCATTCACCCACACCGAATACTTTCAGGAGAAAACCCATGACACAAACCACTTTCCTGCAACACCACCTGTTATCCGTCAGTCTCGCAACGGCCCTGTCCCTTGCGCCCTTACAGCTCAGCCACGCCGCAGACGGTGCAACGGCTATTCCGAACTATGCCGAACAGGTCCAGCAACTGGAGAAAAAACTGTATACCGGTGAAAACGCCCTCAAGGTGGAAAAACCGGACCTCGACGTCATGAATCAGGCGGCCTCACAGCTTGCCGCCGACATGCCGCAGCCCGGACTCAAGGTCGGTGAAAAAGCGCCTGATTTCGCGTTGAAGGATCCCTACGGGAAAACCATTCGACTCAGCGATCAATTGAAAAAGGGGCCGGTCGTACTGGTCTTCTACCGCGGCGCCTGGTGCCCCTATTGCAACCTTCAGCTGCATACACTGAAAGACACCTTGCCTGAAATAACGCGATACGGGGCAACCCTGGTCGCGGTGACGCCGCAAATGCCGGACAAATCGCTCGGCCAGATCGAGAAAGACGGTTTTCCTTTCGAGATTCTGAGTGACCTCGATGACCGGGTGGTGAAATCCTACAATCTGTACTGGGAAGTTTCAGACAAACTGGATAATGCCTATAAACACAGCTTCGGCCTGGATATCACCGCATTCAACGGCCCGGGGCGACGCGGCCTGCCGGTACCGGGAACGTTCATCATCGACCGTGACGGCACCATACGCGCTGCGTATGCAGACACCGACTACAAAAAACGCATGGAACCGGCCGATATTCTCGCTGCGCTGAAACCGCTGGCAAAAAAGCGCTAACCACACCATGACAATACGCAAACAGGCCGACGCATTATGGGATGCGCTGAAAAAAGAGTTGCCGGACAAGCTGGTCGAGGATCTTGATGCCGGTCGGGATGAAATCATGGCCGCCGGTGCCGAGCAACGCTGCCTGTCGGTCGGTGATCAAGCACCGGACTTTCGTTTGCCTTCGGCAACGGGCGCTTCGGTAAGTCTGGGTCAGGCCCTTTCACAGGGACCCGTGGTGCTGGTATTTTACCGTGGCGACTGGTGTCCCTACTGTAATCTGGCATTGCGCGCCTACCAGAATTCACT
This sequence comes from Thiohalobacter sp., assembly GCA_027080445.1. Taxonomy (GTDB): domain Bacteria; phylum Pseudomonadota; class Gammaproteobacteria; order DSM-19610; family DSM-19610; genus Thiogranum. The sequence continues at coordinate 20,476 of JALWRY010000211.1, forward strand.
CGCTGAATTTCAGGCGGCAGGGGCATCGCTGATCGCCATATCGCCGCAAACGCCCGATTATGCATCGGCTATCAGTCACAAAAATGCGCTGGCGTTCGAGGTCCTGAGCGATGAAGGCTGCCAGGTTGCCTCACGATACGGCTTGGCATTCGACATGCCGGCTAAACATGTCGAGGTGCTTGCCAGTGTCGGCCTGGCGCAAGGAAATCGGGAAGGCGATACCGTCAACCGCATTCCGTTACCGGCCACTTATGTGATAGACAGCCACGCTGAAATCACCTGGGCGCACATCGATCCCGACTACCGCGCTCGCGCCGAAACGGAGGATATCGTAATGGCATTGCGCGCGCTTCAGTATTTTCCTTCTTCGCATACCTGAGGCAGCGCTTTTACCAGGGTCGACCATCCTTGTGTGTAAACTGCCATTGACCATTGGCTGATTGAACCGCTCTGAGATCGTCATTCGGGTATTCCACTTCGTCACCGATGCTGCGATCGCCAATTTCAATATATGTCACGAGCGCCGACGACCGATTGACAAGCCGGGAAGCGATGCCCGTACCGGCCCTGAAGCCATAGCAATCACCAGGACTAAGCACATACTCATCTTGCCCGAGTATCAGGGTAGGCGTCCCTTCCAGAATATAGACAAATTCATCCTGCTTCGAGTGATGATGAAGCAACGCAGAAATCGCGCCGGGAGCAAGTTCGGTCAGGTTAACGCCAAAGTTGTTCAGCCCGAAGTAATCACCGAGTTTTCGCTTCACTCTGCCTTCCACCAACGCCGCGAACGGTTGCGGATAAATCGTTTTCTTTTCCGGCACAGGGATCGAGTCTGCCAGGACCGGTACAGGTTTCATTGCCACCTCATCAGATACGTTCAATACATTCCACGGGTTGAATCATCGGGGCTGTGACTCCATGGCAATCAGCTCACTGAATGCACGTGACAAGCGAGAGAAGACCGGTCCGGGACAATGCTTTAGCGGGCGTCCATCCACGTCGCGGACAGGAATCAGTTCTGCACCGGTACCGGTCAGGAAGCATTCGTCTGCGGTGTAGAGGTCATAAGCGGTCAACGCACAGGCCGTTACCGCTATCTCCCTTTCTGCAGCAAGCTCCATCACCACGCCCCGGGTAATCCCCTGCAAGGCGCCATCCACAGGGCGTGGCGTCAGGAGATGCCCGTCACGCACCACGAAAATATTGTCTGCACTGCCTTCGGCAACGTAACCGTTCTGATTCAACAGGATTGCCTCATCGGCGCCCGCCTGATTGGCCTCTATCCTCGCCAGTATGTTGTTCAGGTAATTGAGGCTTTTGATACGGCCATCGAGTCCGTCTGCGGGCAGGCGACGAGTGGACGCGATGATCACATGAGCGCCCTGCTGGCGTTGCTTCGCATCGATCATCGACAGTCGATCCGCAATAATAATAACTGTGGGTTGTGTGCAACTATCCGGGTCCAGCCCCAGCGGGCCGGCACCACGGGTCACAATGAGTCGGAGATAACCGTCCGGTTCCGCAAAGGCCTCGATGAGATCGGCAACCGCCTGTGTCAATTCATCCTGTGTATACGGGACCGTCAGTCGGATCGCTGCGGCCGAATCCATCAGGCGCTGTAAATGTGCCTGCAAGCGAAACGCGCGCCCCCGATAAAAACGGATACCCTCGAAAACGCCATCACCATAGAGCAGCCCGTGATCGAACACAGAGATATGCGCCTCACTGCCCGGCATCCGGCTTCCGTTTATCCAGCACTGCGCCCGCTCAGACATGCAACGCACCCGTCATCACCGTGACGGCCTGTCCTGTGAGCGTCACGCGCCCGCCCTGCCCCCACAGTTTAATCCGGCCACCCCGACCCGATGCCTGGTATGCCGTCAGTTCAGACTTGTTCAGTCGTTCACGCCAGAAGGGATACAGGGCGCAATGTGCGGAACCGGTCACCGGGTCTTCGTCGATACCGGCCGCCGGTGCGAAAAAACGCGACACAAGGTCAAACCCAGGCTCATCGGCAGGCGCGGTCACGATCACGCCGCGCATGTCGACGGTTTTCAGCCGGGGAAAGTCCGGCGCCAGCGCCCGGATCCCGGCTGCCGTGGCAACGGAAACCAGGTAGTCGAGGCGATTGCGATAAACGCTCGCCTGATCCATGCCCAGTGCCGGCAATAAACCCTCCGGTGCATCCACACGGGTCACCGGCTCTTCAGGAAAATCCAGCTCTATCCAGTCC